>JAAYJX010000165.1 GCA_012522695.1 Erysipelotrichia bacterium | reverse complement strand
TAAATTTTTTACTTAATTTTGCAAAAAGGAGAGACAAAAATGAGCCCAAAATCACACCCGGTAAAGGAAGCAAAAAATAAGAAAACAATAATGAAAGAAAACCTAAAATAGTAAAAGGTGTTTTCATGTAATAAACAATAATAATCGGCATAGTAATAACAAAGATAAAAGTATAAACAAAAACTAACATTGTTGTAAGTTTAGCTAGAAAAAGCGTTGTTGACTTAATTGGTAAGGGCGCGACGATATCATAATCCTTAAATTGAAAAATTGCTCCATTTGCTTGAAGCAGTGAAAATAGAAAACCAATGCTTAAACCATATGAAGCAACGTATAAAAGGAGTTCTTTTTGAATATCCATCGCATAAAACATCATTCCATTAGAAAAAGCCATTGTTCCAAAGGAATAAATAATTAAAATAAGAAATATAGTTGTTTTCTTTTTTGATTCACCAATTTTTGCGCCAAAAAAACGTTTGGCACCATAATTTTCTTTTAAAAAGATTTTAAGAAGTTTTAAAAACACGTTACGTTAACTCCAAAAATGTTTTTTCTAGTGATTGATCTTTTAAAACCTCATTTGTTTTACCATCAGCAATAATATGACCTTCTTTAATAATTGCTATTTTAGTGCATAACTTTTCGACTACTTCTAAAACGTGAGAAGAAAATAAAATCATTACACCTTCACTAGTTATTTTTTGAAAAAGTTGTTTTAAAATATAAGATGCTTTTGGATCAAGTCCAACAAACGGTTCATCTAAAATTATTAATTTCGGCTCGTGCACTAAAGCAGCCATAAGAGCAATTTTTTGTTTCATTCCGTGCGAATAAGTAGAAATTGATAAGTCAAGAGCGTGTTCCATTTCAAATTCTTTCGCATAAAGTGTTGTTAGTTCATTTCTTCTTTCAAGAGAAACTCGATAAGCGTCAGCAATAAAGTCAATGAATTGACGACCTGATAAAGACTCGTATAAATCTGGATGATCGGGAATGTATGCTATTTGCGATTTAAATAAAATAGAATCTTCAAGAAGGGTTTTACCGTTTAGGGTAATTTTTCCATTATCGTAGTTTATAATACCTACAATGCATTTAATAAGTGTTGTTTTACCAGCACCGTTTGGGCCAACAAAACCATACAAATCGCCTGGTTCAATCGTTAAATCAACATTTTCAATCGCATTTTTCTTTTTATCATAAGACTTCGTAACATTCATAATTTGTAACATAAAAAAACCTCTTCTCTTTTTACAATTAGTATAGCAAATATTTTATCTTCTAAAATAAACGTATTTTTCCAAACTAATTTATTCTTCTTTAATTAATAACGGATCAAAGCTAATTTGACGATAAAGTTCATATTTTGCCATTTGAACTTTCGGCATTACCCAAAAGAGTAAAATTCCAAAAGTCAAAGCAGAAAGAATGAACCAACCAATATAACTTAAATGAATGCAAAACAAACGACCCTTGTTCCCCTTCATTATTTTTCTACTCTTCGTAATTACTTCTTCATAATGCATATCAAGATTTTCTAATTGAATGAAATAAATCATTGAGTAAGAATACATTTTAATAATTCCTGGAATAACAAATAAAAGACTCCATAAAGCAATATAAATAGCGCTCACCGCTCCTAAGATAATTGACTTTAATATGTCTTTATTAAATGGTTTAAACAACGTAACAACATCAACATTTTCTCCATGATAAACATCATAAATATAGTTTGCAAGTCCTAAATGAACTGGACCGCCTAAAAGAAGCAAGCCAACCCCGGCCATTGAACTTAACGCCCCTATAATTAATGAATAAATTAGATAAACTAAAGCAGATAAATTGCCTTTGCCTGTTAATTTTTCATCGGCAATACGGTGATAATCGAATATTTTCATTTTTTTCTTCCTCTAAAAACATTATAGTTAATTTTTATAAAAATCGTTAGGATTTAATTAATTAAAACGTCTTGATAAGAAGAACTATGTGTCATTATTTTTAAAGCATAAGAACAAGTAGGTTTGATTTTTAAATTGTTAAGGCGTGCATAATCAACGACTTTATCTACTAAAATCTTTGCGATTCCCTGCCCTCTAAGAGATATGTCAACAAAAGTATGATATAAAATAATTGTATTTTCGTTAACTGGTTTAAACGTAACTTCAGCAATTGTTTCATTATTGTTATTACTGATGTAAAAACGATTTTGATTACTTTCGAACTTTATTTCATGTTCCATTCTAGCACCCTCTTTCTTATTTTATTTAATACTTAAATACTGAAATAATCTACATATTTGCTCTTTGAAAAATTTGCAAAAGAAAAACTAGCCAAAAAAATGAGCTAGTTTAAAAGAAATTAAATTATTTATCGCCGATTGTTAAAGCCATAACAGCTTTAGCAGTATGGAGACGATTTTCCGCTTCTTGATAAACAATTGAGTGAGGTCCATCAATAACAGAATCAACGACTTCATTACCACGATCTGCTGGTAAGGCATGCATGTATTTGACATGAGGTTTAGCAAGCTTCATCATTTCTTCTGTGCAAATCCAACTTTTTAACGTTTTAATATAATCGTCAACGACTTCAGTTGATTGATTTTTTACCCAGCTACCCCAGTTTTTAGGAATAACAACATCAGCGTCTTTAAAAGCTTCTTTCATATCATGAGTAATACGGAAAGTGC
>JAAYJX010000164.1 GCA_012522695.1 Erysipelotrichia bacterium | reverse complement strand
TTTGTCGCATCATCATCATTAACTTGCAAGATAGCAAGATGAGGTTTTGTCTTCATTACTTTAATTGTTTCGAAAAGTTTTTTCTTACGACTTAAAACATATTCTTTGATTTCCATAATAACCTCTTTTCTGTATTAAATATTATACCTTTTTTATATACATAATTTAAACCTATAATAGTGTTTTTTAACATAAAAAGCCCCATGCGGGGCTTTAAGTATACAATATAAAACTTATGCGCCTTGAAGAACGCTAATTAAAATCGCAAAGAAGAAAAAGATAATTGCAAAACCGAACGTTAGCCAAGTAATGACTAATTCAGATCCGCGTTCTTTCGTCTTAACAAAGATATTTGTTCCGCCACCAGTAATTGCTCCAGAAGCACCTTCTGATTTACCACCTTGCAATAATGACAAAACGATAATTATAAGAGCGACAATTAAGAAGATAATATCATACCATTTCATTTGTTTTTTCTCCTTTTTTTCCTTTTACGCTTTAATATCTTTACATAATATTATTAATAAAGCAAATGCTTTACGAATTTAAAAGAGCTTTTACTTCAAAAAGAATATCGCGAATTTCTGCTGCTTTTTCAAAATCATAATTTTTAGCTGCTTCTTTCATTTGTTTTTCTAATATTTTAATGTGCTGCTCAATTTCACTGCGAGGGGCTTTGGCTTTAAATAATTTTAAAACTTCAATTTCTTCTTCAACGTTTCTTAAAGGCGAATAAATTTCTTTAATAATTGTTTCAGGGACAATTCCGTGTTTAAAGTTATAGGCTTCTTGGATTTTTCTTCTCCGATTAGTTTCATCAATTGCATATTGCATCGAATTCGTTATTTTATCAGCATACATAATAACAAGACCATTTTTATTCCGAGCGGCTCGACCTATAACTTGAATTAAAGAGCGCGATGATCTTAAAAAGCCTTCTTTATCAGCATCCAAAATTGTAATTAAAGACACTTCAGGAATATCTAAACCTTCACGTAATAAATTAATACCAACAAGAACATCATATTTACCTTTTCTTAATTGATAAATAATTTCACTCCTTTCAAGTGTTTTTGTTTCATTATGTAAATAAACGACTTTAATGCCCTTTTCGCGCAGATAATCCGTTAAATCTTCCGCCATACGAATTGTCAAAGTAATAATCATTGTTCGTTCATTTCGATCTATCCGTCCTTTAATTTCACTAATAATATCATCAATTTGAAAAGACGACGGACGAATTTCAATTTGTGGATCCACTAAACCAGTTGGGCGAATTATTTGTTCAACAACTTCGTTATTTGCTCTTTCGATTTCATAATCACCAGGCGTTGCTGAAGTGCAAATAACTTGCGGCATCACGCGTTCAAATTCACTAAAATTTAAAGGACGATTATCTAATGCGCTTGGCAAACGAAAACCATATTCAACGAGTGTTTCTTTACGTGAACGATCGCCATTATACATTCCTCTTACTTGCGGTAAAGAAACGTGTGATTCATCAATAATAAGTAAAAAATCTTTAGGGAAATAGTCAATTAAAGAATAAGGCCTTACACCAGGAAGGCGTTTATCAATATGACGAGAATAATTTTCAATACCAGGGCAAATACCAAACTCTAGCATGCTTTCAACGTCTTGTCTTGTTCGCATTTCTAATCTTTGTTTTTCTAAAAGCTTGCCTTCTTTTTCAAAATACTCAAGTCGCTTTTTTAGTTCTTCTAAAATTGTCACGGTTGCTTCTTGAACACGTTTTCTTGTTGAAGCATGACCATAAGCTGGGTAAATTGGATAAGTTAAAAAGGACTTCAATATTTGGCCTGACAGTTTATCATTTAAAGTAATTTTCTCAATTTCGTCGCCAAAAGTATCTATTTTTAAATAATGTTCACTCATATGAGGTGGGCAAATTTGGATAATGTCACCTTGGACGCGAAACGTGCCAGGTACTAAATCTAAATTATTACGACTATATTGAGCATCAATTAATCGATGGAATAAAGTTTTTCGATCAAGTGTTTCGCCAACACGAATTTCAAAAACTAAATTCCGATATTCGTCTGGGTCAGTAAGACCATAAATTGAAGCAACTGAGGCAACAACAATCGTATCACGTCTTTCTAAAACAGAGTTAATCGCAGACGTTCTAAGCATTTCAATTTCTTCGTTCATCACCGCACTTTTATCAATATAAGTGTCGGATTTAGGTAAGTATGCTTCTGGTTGATAAAAATCAAAATTTGAAACAAAATATTCAACACGATTATGCGGAAAAAGTTGCTTAAATTCACTATATAATTGACCTGCTAGTGTTTTATTATGTACTAAAACAAGTGTTGGTTTTTGCACTTTTTCAATTACGTTTGAAACAGTAAAAGTTTTGCCAGTCCCGGTTGCGCCGAGAAGAACTTGCATTTTTTTGCCTTTATTTAAACCTTCCACAAGTTTTTTAATTGCTTCTGGTTGATCGCCTGTTGGTTTGTAATTTGATACTAATTGAAAAACATTTTTTTCCATTTTTGCTTAATCTTTTTTATTCCTGGCATCTTTTTCAAGCATCGCAAAAAGAAAACCATCAATATGCCCGTCCATGATTTTTTGAACGTCACTTTCTGAATAATTCGTTCGATTATCTTTAACAAGTGTATAGGGAGCAAAAACATATGAACGGATTTGACTTCCCCATTCGATTAATTTTTGCTCGCCGATGATTTTTTTTAATTCTTCACTTTTTTTCGTTTCTTCTAATTCATAAAGTTGGCCTTTAAGCATTTTAAGAGCCATTTCTTTATTAAGTAATTGCGAGCGTTCAATTTGGCATGAAGTTACAATGCCTGTTGGTAAGTGCGTAATGCGAACTGCACTTTCAGTTTTATTAACACTTTGACCACCCGCACCACTACTACGGTATGTATCAATTTTTAAATCTTTCTCATTAATTTCAATATTAATATCATCGTCAAATTCAGGCACGACATTAACTGAAGCAAATGATGTATGTCGCCTTGCGTTTGAATCAAAAGGTGAAATACGAACGAGACGATGAACGCCTTTTTCACTTTTTAAAAGTCCATATGCATTTTTACCGCGAATTATTAACGTAACAGATTTTATACCAGCCTCTTCACCAGCAAGATAGTCTACAACTTGCATTTTAAAACGATGACGTTCTGCCCATCTTGTGTACATCCGATATAGCATATCGGCCCAATCATGGGACTCAGTGCCACCTGCTCCAGGATGAATAGTTAAAACAACATTATGATTATCAAACTTACCAGTAAAATATAAACTAGTCCGTAAAGAGTGGACGTCTTCTTTTAAGTCATTTAAAGATTCTTCAATTAATAAAAGCATATCTTCATCATCGCTACTAGTAATTTTTAAAAGTTCTTCTAAATCTTTATGTGTTTTTAGAATTTTCTTATAAGTATCGTAAGTTTCTTTAACTATTTTATAGTCATTTAAAACATTTAAAGCTTCTTTTTGTTCATGCCAAAAATTAGGTTTAGCTTGTTTATTTTCTAATTCATTAATTTTAGTTTCTAAAAGAGCGAGGTCAAAGAGAATCACCGAGTCGATAGACAAATTTTGCTAAGTCATTAAAAATAACTTTTAAATCTATTAACTCTTTCATTATTCCTTATCCGCCTTCGTGTTTTCTTGAGGCTTGTTATCTATAACGTCTTTTTCGTTTTGTTCAGGTTTTTTAATTTGAACAATCGCGTTTAATAATTTTAAACACGAGTCAACTGAAACTTTTTCTAACATATCTCTAAAAAGTGAATGCCCTTCATTAACGTAATCTTGAAGAGGATTCGTGTTTGCATAAGACCTTAAATAAATAGCTTCTCTTAAGCGCGACATCGTATCAATATGTTTTGTCCAGTTTTGGTCAATTGTTTGAAGGGCTATTTGTCTTTCAACTTGGTTTGCAACTTCTTCACCCCATTCACGACGTTTTAAAACATATTGATCATATAAGGTATCACCTAAATCTTGCCCGGCCTCATCAGCAGGAGATTCATCATAAGCAGCAGCCCGAAATAAACCTTCTTTTAAAAAGCGCGGTTCAACGAGTTTTTTTAATGCTTCTCCATCAATAATCCCATCACGAGCTCCTTCAGGTACGGCTTTATGTGCTAAATATAAACCAGCCATTTGGAAAAAATCAAAAATCATATCGTTAATGTCTTCAGCAAATAAAATTGAGTCACGACGATCATAAATAGCAGTTCTTTGTTTAGCAATAACGTCGTCATAATCAAGCAAATTCTTACGAATGTCGAAGTTTTTGCCTTCAATTTGTTTTTGTGCAGACGTAATAAAATTAGAAAAGATACGACTTTCCAAAGCGTCTTCACCTAATGATTCGATTCTTTGTTGTAAGCTTTCCGCCCCAAAGCGCCGCATTAAGTCATCATCAAAAGAAACATAAAATCTTGAAAAGCCTGGGTCGCCTTGCCGTCCACTACGCCCTCGCAATTGATTATCGATTCTTCGTGCTTCATGGCGTTCGGTACCTAAAACACATAAGCCACCTAAAGCCCTAACTTCATCATCAATTTTAATGTCAGTTCCACGACCGGCCATGTTTGTTGCTAAAGTAATTGCACCTCTTTTACCAGCTTGAGCTATAATGTCAGCTTCTCGAGCATGGTTTTTAGCGTTTAAAACTTCATGCTTTAAACCGGCATCAGAAAGCAGCTTACTTACTTCTTCTGAAGACTCAACTGAAACCGTTCCAATTAAAAGTGGTTGACCTTTTTCATGCCTCTCTTTTGCTTCTTGAACTAAAGCCGCAAGTTTTGTATGCTTGCGAGCATAAATATAATCAGTTGCATCATCACGAATAATTGGTCGATTTGTTGGAATTGCTACAACGCGCATGTTATAAATTTTTCTAAATTCTTCTTCTTCGGTTTTGGCTGTACCTGTCATTCCTGATAGTTTTTTAAATAAACGGAAGAAATTTTGATAAGTAATCGTTGCCAAAGTAATTGTCTCTTGTTTAATTTCAACATTTTCTTTTGCTTGAATAGCTTGTTGTAAGCCGTCAGAATATTCACGACCTCTTAAAATTCGACCTGTAAATTGGTCAATTAATTGAATTTGATTTTCTTGATCTACTAAATATTCAACATCACGCATCATAATATAATTAGCTTTTAAAGCTTGAACAATTCGATGAACTAAATCCTGATGTTCGGGGTCATATAAATTGCGAATGCCAAACATCCTTTCTGCTCGCGTATTTCCTTCTTCAGTCAAACTACACGTTTTTGATTTTATATCTACTTCAAAATCACGTTCTCTTTTTAATGTTTTTACAAAACGATCAGCAACTGTATATTGTGAAGCACTAGCTTTTGCTCCGCCAGAAATAATAAGAGGTGTCCGGCTTTCATCAACTAAAATTGAGTCGGCTTCGTCAACAACAGCATAATTTAAGCCGCGCAATACACGAGATTGTGCATTAGGCGCCATATTATCTCTTAGATAATCAAAACCTAATTCAGAGTTTGTAGTATAAGTAATATCACAAAGATGTGCTTCTTTCTTTTCGCTATTTGTTTTTTCACGAATATTAACGCCAACCGTTAAACCTAAAAAGCGATAAATTTGTCCCATCCAATCAGCGTCTCGTTGAGCAAGATATTCGTTAACTGTGACAACATGAACACCTTTACCTTTCAAGGCATTTAAATAAACAGCCATTGTCGCAGTTAAAGTTTTACCTTCCCCGGTTCTCATTTCCGCAACATCACCACGATCTAAAACGAGTGCGCCAATAACTTGCACTTGAAAAGGAAATTGACCAAGTGTTCGCCAAGCGGCTTCACGAGCAACAGCAAAAGCTTCATATTTTATATCATCACTTGAAGCGCCGTTTTCTAATTTTTCTCTAAATTCGTCTGTTTTAGCACGTAATTCTTCATCAGTTTTAGTCTTCATAAGTTGCTCAAAAGCTAAAACTTTTTCACTTTCACGATAGTACTTTTTTAATGTTCGTTGATCAAACCGGAATATTTTTTCTATAAAATTTGCCATATAATTAACTCCACTTCAGTTTTGTTAGCCTTAATATTTTACCACTAAACACCGCGTATAACAAATTATAATAATTTATTATGTCGCTTTCGAAATTACTAAAATTTGGATTTTTTTCGGTTGATGTTTTTTTACTAAATTTAAACATGCATTTAATGTTGATCCACTTGTTATAACGTCATCGACAAGAAGGATTTTTTTATTTTTAATATTAAAATTCTCATCCCAAATAATGTAATCTTGAATCTTTTTTCGTTCTTCTAAATTCAAATCGCTTTGCTTTCGATCATTTATTTTAATAAGAGGCGAAATCATCGGTATTTTTAAAATTTTAAAAATTTCACTTAAGTGGTTGAACCCCCTTTCTTTTTCTCTTTGAATAAAACTTGGCACTAAAACAATCAAATAACCGAAATATTTTAATTTCAGAAATAAATAAATTGAAGATAAGAAAATTGAGGCAATTTCAATGTCTCCATTTCCTTTTAATTTATAAAGAGTATTTTTAAGAAAATCGTTATATTCATATAAAATTAATGTTTTTTCGTTTTGTGTTTTTGTATTTTCAAAAATCGGGATAAAACAGCTTAAACACTCGTAACATAAATCATTATCGGGATGTAAAAAATTAACCATATTAAATTCAGTGAATTGTTTAAAACAAACTTTACAAACTTTTATTTTTTGTATTAATTTCATTAACTGCTTCTTTCATAAATTTTGTTGTTTTATTAGCAATAAACAAAACATCACCACTTGGAGCGTCAATTTTTCTCCCAACGCGTCCGGCAATTTGAACAAGAGTAGCTTTATTATAAATAGGGTGATCACTTTCAAATACTACAACTTGGAGATTTTTAATAGTTACGCCCCTTTCTAAAACTGATGTCGTTACTAAAAAAGAATATTTATTAAGACGAAAATCACTAATAATTTGTGAGCGATTTTCTCTTTTTGAATGGACATAATTTCCTCCTTTAACCCATTTGTTAAGAAAATTAAAAAGTTCTTCGCAAAGGAAGATTGTTGGAGTAAATATAAAAACTGGTTGTTGTTTTTGAACATATTCTTTTAGTTTTCTGAGGAGAAAAAAATATTTTAATAAACCTATTTTTTCTTTAATTTGTGGAACGGGCAACGGGTGTCCGTGATATCTTTGATCTAAACTAATAAGACAACCTCCTTCTTTTTGAAAATTATTTAGATAATTTTTTTCAACAGTTGCTGACATCATCACGTATTCACCTTTTAAGCTTCTTTTTAATAAATTCATAAGGACTTCATCGCCGGCAAAAGGAAATGCGTCTGTTTCGTCAACAATCAGAAGATCAAAATAATTTTCATAACGAAAAAGTTGATGCGTCGTCAAAACAATAATTTCTCCTTCTAATATTTGATGATGGCCTCCATAAACCGCTATAACTTTATTTAAAGGAAAAACATATTTTAAGCGTTGAAAAATTTCAATAACGACATCGCGACGAGGAATTGCAAACCCGACTTGTTTACCAAGAATTAAACTCTGATGAA
>JAAYJX010000021.1 GCA_012522695.1 Erysipelotrichia bacterium | reverse complement strand
GGACCTTGTTCACCAGTTAAGCCAATTTCGCCTTGAGGGCCAGTTGCTCTTATACCAGTGTCTTGATCACCTATCCACCAGTTACCATTATCACCAATATAAGGTGTTAGACCATCTTCGCCTTTTTCACCAGTTAAGCCGATTTCTCCTTGTGGACCAACAACTGGTTCCACTGAGCATGAGCTTAATGTTAAAGCAAACATTGTTAAGAACATCATTAAGAATGTTTTTCCTTTAAATTTTTTCATATTTGAAAGCCTCCGTTTCAAAGTTATTTTATCGAAGAATAGCGTAAAAGTATAATCATAAAAGAATTTTCTTTTAAAAACTTTATATTTTAGATGTTTTGTTAGTTGTTTTTCTTATATTTAAATAGTTGCATATATCAGAATAATGATATAATTATGATATGGGAGGTCTTTATTATGAAAATTATTATTCCTTCATCCGATTTAAGAAACAAGTATAACGAAATATCTAAACTATCTTTAAAAGAACAAAGACCTATTTATATAACAGTTAATGGTCGAGGCGATACAGTTTTATTAAACCAAACTGTATATGAAACATTAATCGCTGAGTTAGAACTTTTAAGATTACTTGCCGAAGCTGATGAAAGTGTAAGTAAAGGTGATCTCATCGAAGCTAAAAGTGCATTTGATAAAATACGAAAAGAATTAAAATAAAATGGATAAAATTGTCTTATCAAGTGATGCATATAGTGATATAAATCAAATTGTTGTTTTTATTACTTTAGAAAGTAAATCAAAAGAAATAGCTATTTCATATTTAGATAAATTAGAAACTGCTATTTTATCACTAGGAATGTTCCCACAAAGGGGATCAAATCCAAGATATAAAATATTAAAAAACCAAGGCTTTAAGTTTTTAATCGTTGAAAACCATTTAGTTTTTTATAAGATAAACGAAGAAAAAAAGTTAGTTATTGTCTATCGCATTGTACATCAAAAAAACTCATATCATAACTTTTTATAACTGCGTTATATATAAATAATTTAAGAAGTTTTAATTAAAGCGCCTTCATAAGGAGCTAAATGTTTTTTGTCTTCATAATTCGTTTCGCCATAAATAGATAGAATTACTTCTCCTCTTAAAAATAAAGGATTTTTTCTTTTTTTGTTTGTTAAATTTAAGATAACTGTATATTCATCTTCACCAAACGTTCTTGTGAAAGCAATTAAGTTACCTGAAGTAGATAAAGCATTAAAGTTACCATAACTTAAAGCTTTAATTTCTTTTCTTAATTTAATTAGTTTTTGGTAAAAATAAAATAAAGAATTAGGATCTTTTAAGTTGTTTTCGACGTTAATATTTTGATAGTTAGGATTAACTTTAAGCCAAGGGTCCCCACTAGTAAAACCAGCATTATGAGTTTTGTCCCATTGCATTGGAGTGCGAGCATTATCTCGATTAATTGTATTAACTAATTTTAAAGCTAAACGGTGTGGTATTAATAATTTACGGAGTAAGTTATAAACGGTAACTGCGGCAACGTCTTTAATATCTTCTAAATTATCCGTACCAATGTTTAACATCCCTATTTCTTGACCTTGATAAATAAAGGGTGTTCCTTTTAATAGTAAAGTAAGCATTGCAAGCATCTTAGCAGATTCTAAATAATAATTTTTTTCATCACCAAAACGAGGAATACTTCTTAGTTGGTCATGGTTTTCTAAATAGTTTGTATTCCATGAGACATTTTTTTGCCAATTAAAAAGAATTTTCTTAAGTTTTCTTGGCCGATATTTTTTCTTAAATAAAGGTACAGAAAAACGATCAACATTAACATGATCAAATTGAAAAACCATATCAAGTTCATCATCTAAAAACTTATTCGCGTTTTTAAAATCAACTCGAAATGTTTCTCCGACAGTCATTGAATCATATTTAGAAAAAACGTCCCTTTGTAATTCTTTGAGAATTAAATGATTACCTTCTTGATTTAAATAATGTTCTCTTCCTGTTAAAAAGATTCTTTGTCTGCCGTTATCTAAACTTGTTTTATAAATTTGGTTTATAACATCACATCTAAACCCATATATTCCTTTATCCATCCAAAACTTAATAATCTTTTTAACTTCTTCAATTACTTCTTTGTTATGAAAGTTTAAATCAACTTGTTTTTCACTAAATAAATGTAAGTACCATTTATCAACATCCTTATCATATTTCCAAGCCGAACCACTAAAATTAGACTGCCAGTTATTCGGAGGTCTTGTATTATTTTTTCTACCCTTTCTCCAAATATAATAATCATGATATTTAGAGTTAACATCTTTACTTTTAATAAACCATTCATGTTCATCACTTGTATGATTGACAACTAAATCCATAATAATACGGATGTCTCTTTTTTTAGCTTCACTAATTAAAAGCTCCATTTCTTCAAGTGTTCCGTATTCTTTATGGATTTTATAATAATTACTAACGTCATATCCCATATCATCATGAGGAGATTCGTATACTGGACTAAGCCAAATAATACCAATACCTAATAGTTTTAAATAATCAAGTTTAGAAATAATACCCTTAATATCACCTACTCCATCTCCATTTGCGTCTTTATAACTTCGTGGATAAATTTGATAAACAACATTCTCATGAAAATACTTTTCTTTAATGCTCATTTTCTTTTTCTTCTTTCTAAAATAAGTAAGTTATTTTTCTTCTTATTTCTACTTACTTTTATTATATAAAAAATAGACATAAAGAAAAAGGCCGATAAGTAAATCGACCTTTAAATCTAGTGAATTAAACCAAATTAAATAATTTCAATTTTCTTCTTTTTTGAAATAAAATAAAATCCAACAAGTGTTGTTAAACCAAGAAGCGAAATAATAATAACAATATAAATATTTTGTATTTTATTTACTGCAAGTGGATTATCGATAGTTATTGATAAGTAAAGATTCCCTTCGTAGTCTTTAATAAAGTTTTCTAGTCCATATTTATTTACAATGTAAGTATAACGAGCTTTTGTTGAGGCAATACTTGTATCATTATAAAGCACAAAATAGTTTTTAGAATCTGCACCTAATCCTTGGTAAGTAGATTTTAAAGTAGTCCAGGCTGATGTAAGAGCAGCAATATCTGTTGTATTATCGTTTTTGCATATTGCACCAGTAGTACTTAAGAAGGTGTCTGCCCAATCATTAGCGTCATCAACCGTTTTTTTCGGAATAACTTCAAGTGTTTCAATTCTTGAAATTGCACCTGTAGAAATATAAAAGAATGGCTTGTTACTACTAAAGACATATATTGATTTTGTGCCCTCGGTGGTAGGACTAATTGTTGTCCCACTTGTAGGCATAATTGTTACTCCTTCTTTAATAACCAGATTATTTACAGCATCTGTTCCAGAGCCTTTATCAATAATAATTGAATGAATCGCAGCAAAACTTGATATGTTGTACATATAACCATTACTAGCTTGCCACTGCATATAATAAAGGTCGCCTTGTTTAAATTTCATTACTTGGTTTGTAAAATATTTTAATGTTCCTAGTCCATCAATTGAAACTTTTTCATGTTCTCCGTTATTTGCTGCATAACTTGTCGTATTAAAATCATCAACATGTAGTTTTAGATTAGATTCTACGATTGGAGGACTTTCAACTAAAATATTAAAAGAAGTTGTTTTGCCTTGATAAGTAACCGTCACAGATTTTGTTCCAACATCACCACTTACAAAAACATGATTATCATAATTCGTTGTAAAACCATCAGTAATTGTAATTGTATTAGCCGTTTCTTCATTTGCTCCATCATAACCTATTAAGGATAAACCTTCTGATGAAAAGGTTTCACCAACTAAATAAGATGTCTTATTCGGTAGTGCATTAACTTTAATGTGATGTAACTCACCAAAAGATACTAAGACAGGTTTATAAAGGTAGGCGGTTGGATAACTTCCTCCATCACCAGCAAAGCCACTTGCAGCATAAGCCTTTACGTTTGTTGAAGTTGCATTTTCGCGGCCTAAAAAGCGATAGCCAAAAGTAGCATTAGCAATAGGCAATATTCCCTTTTCATGATTATAAAAGAAAACCCATTGACTTGCTTTGGCACCTAGGGCAATGTTTGTGCTACTTGTGTTATTAATATACTTATCGCCGCTTTTTAAGTAATAGCCAGTATCGCCCGACTCTAATTTTACGTCTCCAGCTTCTGTTGGAATTACATCAAAAGTCATTTTACTACTAACAACACTTCCTGTGTAATAGTAAGTATTGCTACTATATACAAAACCTATTTTGTAAGTGTCACTCGTGTTAATATCATCGCTTGAAGTGACTTTTTCATAAGTGTATGTTTGGCCTTTGACTTCTAATGGTTCTTTATTAATAAAATTCGTGCTAAAACTAGCAATTAATCCTAAAGACAAAAGGAAAAAGAAAGGAAAAAGTTTATTGTGCCTCTTCATAATTGTGGCCCCCTTATTAT
>JAAYJX010000163.1 GCA_012522695.1 Erysipelotrichia bacterium | reverse complement strand
TAACTAGTTAATTCTCAGTTTTATTCAATAATTTCTAAAGGAAATTTGACAACCACTCTTATATGCCCTTCTGAGTCAGATTGTTGTTCAAAGTAATAATTGTCATGCAACTTTACTTGACCCAAAAATGTATAACAGTTTTTAGATTTTTTTTCAAAGAGAAAAGCTTTAGTGTTCGTTTCATCTAAGTTTGATAATGTTTTGTTTTGCATAAAGCTAACTGATTGATTACCTTTCAATCCCATGCCTGTATAATGAAATATGTTATCAATCCATTTGTCAACGTATGGATTATCCTTAGCACTTCTAGTCTGATCTGTTACTAGCACTAGGGTGTTGGTAATATTGCTTTTTCGCATTCCACCTTGAGGGCCACATTTAAATATTTTCTGCAAATCATTATTCGTAATTTTATCGCCAATTTCTAAATCTGAAAATTCATTAAAAACTCTTGCAGTCTTTGAGTTAGATACATCATCCTTATGAAAAGTAATATCTGAAGCCGGATCAACAAACTTCATGGATGTCATTAATTTATTATTATGCTTATTTTTTAACCTACGACACATAAATGATTCAATTATATATTAATATATCAATATTTCAATATTTCAATACTGTATCTACTCCTTAATTCTTCAAAATGTCCTTTAAAAGTCGGATTTTTTTTATATAAATTCCAAAATTGATTATATGTCATGCTGAGAAACTCAACATCTGATTGTTTATTGATATTATAGGCAAACTTATTTAATTCAATAGAATGCTGATTATATTCAGAAAATTTTTCGTAATTTATTGGAGTCCAGAAAATATAAACAAGTAAAACCTTTTTTGTCTGTTTGTCAGAAATCTTCCGTTTGTAATTTATCAATCCAATCGAATGTTTAATCAATTGGGCAACGTCCAAGAACTGTTCTTTATCAACGTAGCTATCAATAAGTTTAAACCAAAAATCATCGAGATAGCTTAAATTGCTTTTATTATACGAAAGCGGAAATACAACTTTCTTTTTGTCTAAAAGTTCAAGATACTTTGATTCGAAGGCAATTACAGCATTGTTATTTTCGAGAGTAAAATCGAGATTAGGAGGAGTTCCTGACAATCCTGTTTTAAATTGCCTTTCAAAATTTGCTTTATCAAAATTCGAATAATCAAGGAATGAAAAATCTTTAAGATGTTTTTTTACAATAGCAAAATTGTTAACAGCTAAAGCTGACGAAGAATACAACGCACTGAATTTACTAATCAACTCATTGCCGCTACCTTGCCTTAAATCGTCGTAAAATAAATCTACACTCAAGCCATTTATCAAATTATCAGAAATATTAAAGACATAACCATTTTTATTTGGTATTTTGCTATTATTAATAATCACTTGTTCAAATAGTGTTCTCGTTTCCATAGTTGTCTAATATTATTTGGCATAACACAAAAGTGTTTTATTTATTATCCTCTTACAAATATAGCAAGAGAGAAACAAATCTCACTGTATAATTCATTCTTTTTTAAATGGATAACGGGAACAATGGAGTCCGGGTGGTGGGTTCAGGGGAGGTTCTTTTTGTGGTTGATCAGGGTGATGAAGTCGGGGAGGGAGGTCTCGTCTTTGATGTCAAGGATCAGGGGGATGAGTTTCCCGACGGGCTTTGCCTCGGCAAAAAGGGTTTTTATTCCGGGGGAAAG
>JAAYJX010000162.1 GCA_012522695.1 Erysipelotrichia bacterium | reverse complement strand
TGTCGTTATTGAAAACTTACCGACAAACTAGCTGAACGTGCAATTAAGCCGTTTGTCATTAACCATAAAAATTTATGAATGCCAGTTCGTATTTAGATACAAAATACATAACAATTATCTTTTCGATTATCCGCACTGCTTTAATTAACGGTTTTGATATTAAAAAATATCTCATTTACGTTCTTAATAACCTTGGTAAACTAACGATTGAAGAGTTACTACCTTATATGACAAAACTAACCACAGAAGTAAAAAAATAGGAAAGTCCGCCAAAATCCGCCACTATCGGATTTCGCCCTGCTATCAAAAAAGCCCAAAAATGGATCTTTTTTATCGATTTTCCGTATAGTGTTATTTTTTGACCTATACGCAGCTATCGCCTTTTTTGCGAAAATTGCAAAAAACAAATAAAAAAAGTTTCCTTTCTTCTGGTGCGTGTTTACATTTTCCGCTCTCCAAGTTTTGGAAGCTAGTTCAAGTAGAACTAGTCCTTAATAATTTAAATAAACGCTCCTTTGAGGAACTATTGCCTTGGTCATCTTTCGTTAAAGAAAATATTAATAACGTCGGATAATTGTGTAAGCTGATGTGTTTTATTGCACACTTTATTTAGACACGGCTTTATTTCTAGCTCACTCTCAAATCGTTAAAAAGTGCAAAATCATTTCCAACAATTAAGGTTTTTTTTGAAGGAATCTTCTACCGCTCTAAACGGTCGTAATTCCCAAATTCTTTTTTCTTCAGTTGCCATTTGATAAGCTGATTAAATACAGTATCTTTTATCAGCTTTATTATACGAAATTGATTAAAATATACTTTTCTTATCCAAAAGGAAGTCCTCAACCAATTTTAAATGTTTTATGCCATCTCTAGACATATCTAAAGGGTCCATTGAGATAACAAATTTCGGATGATTATCTTTAATTGATTCTAATGCTGAGAACTCTCTTTCATATGCTTTATCACTACCTATCAAGTATGATACTTGAATATATGCTATTCTATTTTCTTTCATAGCAATGAAATCTATTTCTTTATTATATAGTTTACCTATATATACTCTATAGCCCCTTGAAATCAGCTCATTATATACAATATTTTCAAGTGTATTTGAATACGATATATTATTAGTATTTGACCTAATAGTCCTAAATGCCAAATCTGACAAATAATACTTTTCTTCAGTTTTTAGAACTTTCTTACCTTTAATATCATAACGATAACATCGATTTGCAATCTTGGAATTAACAATAAAATCTAAATATCTGTTAATTGTATGTATCTTTGTATTTACGGACTCGCTTTTTAAATATTTTACGATTGAAGCAGAACTAAAAGTTGTTGCCGGATTAACACAAACATAATCAACCATTCTCTTTAATAATGATTTATTTTTAACCTTAGCTCTATTTAAAATATCTTTGTCGATAATTTGATTAGTTACACTTTCAACATATTGATATATTTGTTCTTTCTCTTGATATTCGAATCTCTTAGGCAGTCCGCCATAAATAATATAGTTTTGAATGTTAAATTCAATTGGACTTTTTA
The DNA here is from genome assembly GCA_012522695.1 of Erysipelotrichia bacterium. Classification (GTDB taxonomy): domain Bacteria; phylum Bacillota_I; class Bacilli_A; order RFN20; family CAG-826; genus UBA1424. The sequence continues at coordinate 786 of JAAYJX010000162.1, read as the reverse complement.
ATTGCTCTATATACTCAATAGCCTCTGTATAAGTGAAAGGTAAAATTGGAAACTCGATATAACGGCCTGTTAACTTTGTAATTAATTCTCCACTTAATAAATAGGAATTGCTTCCTGTAACAAAAACAGACATATTAAAACTTGTTCTATATGCGTTTATGATTTCTTCAAAATCTTTAATATTTTGTATTTCATCAATAAACAAATAAGTTTTTTCTTTTTCGTTTGTATAAAGCCTATCAATTTCTTTTTCTAATTGCTTTCCGGTTTTAAATCCTTTGTATTCTTTAGAATCTAAATCAATAAAAATAATTTGTTCTTTTTTTACATTAGATTCTAAAAGTTCATCTACAATTTGGTTCATTAAAAATGATTTTCCTGATCGTCTTACCCCAGTAATTACTTTAATTAAATCATCATTATAAAATGGTCGAATCCTATTTAAATATATTTCTCTTTTAATCATATAATCACCTTTTAACGGGCATTAATTTAAATATTTTTCATATTTATGCCCTTTAACATCTGTATTTTAACATAAAACGAACGAAAAACAAATGTTTTATAATAATAAATACCCCTAAATTTTGGATTTATTAAGTTTATTTTTTACCTATACTTTACACTCTCCAAATTTTGGAAGCTAATTCAACTCAAACTGGTGCAGTTAACAGGACTTGAACCTGCACGGGTCTCCCCACTAGATTCTAAGTCTAGCGCGTCTACCAGTTCCGCCATAACTGCCTAAATGGTGCCGTCTAGAGGACTTGAACCCCCAACCTATTG
>JAAYJX010000020.1 GCA_012522695.1 Erysipelotrichia bacterium | reverse complement strand
GTTTATCAAGAAATCGTCTTCTCACAAATGGATGAAAACGAAATAAAACGAACACTTGAAATTAAAGAACAAGTTTTATTAACAGAAGGCGGTGAAGAATAATGTCAAACGGCGGACAAAGTAAAGGGCCAAGACCAGGGCCAGGTGGTGGCGGAGGTCGTCGCGGGTCAATGGCTGGAGGCAAACCTTTAAATTTTAAAAAGTCTGTCTCTCGTATTTTAAAAGATTTTAAACCTCTTTATGGTGTTTTTATTTTTGTAATTATAATTTTAATCGCTTCGGCTGTGTTTAGTGTTATTAATCCTATTTTGCTTGGCGATTTTACAAACGCTTTTAGAGATCCTTCATCAGGGTTTGTTTTTATCGAAAGTTCAGGTATTAATCGTGTTAATTGGTCACTCGTTTTAACTCGTTTTATTATTATGGCAGCCCTTTTCTTTGGTGCGGCTTTTTTATCTTGGTTAGCCGAGTTTTTAGTTGTTAAAGTTTCAGCTGATTATGCTTATAATATTCGTAAAAAAATCAAACTTAAACTTGATAAAATGCCTTTAAGTTATTTTGATAAACATACTTATGGCGAGATTTTATCTCGAGGCACGAATGATGTTGATAATATTTCTCGCAATATGAGCACGATTATTAATCAAACGATTCTTGGTATATCTATTTTTGTTGGTGTTTTAATTGCCATGTTTGTTACTTCTTGGAAATTAGCTTTAGTGGCAATTGCAATTTTACCTTTAACTGTTATTTTAACTATAACAATAGCTAAACATTCACAAAAAGAATTTATGAAGTATCGTCTCCAACTAGGTGAATTAAATTCTATTATTGAAGAAAACTACGCTGGTTTTAAAATCGTAAAATTGTTTAATAAGGAAGAAGAAACAATTAAGAGATTTAATGAAGTTAGTGAAAAAATGATGTGGTCTGATCGAAAATCACAATGGTTATCTGGTTTTATTTTTCCATCAATGCGTTTTATTAATAATTTAGGTTTTATTGGTGTTAGTGTTGTTGGTGGCCTTATTCAAAATTTAGGCAACATGATTTCCTTTTTTATCTTTTTACAAATGTTCCAACAACCTTTCCAACAAATCGGGCAAATTGCTAATGTTATTCAATCCGTTTTAGCTTCAGGTGAAAGAATTTATGAATTACTTGATGATGAGGAAATGAGCCCTGATCCAATTGACGCGATTAGTGATGTGACAAACGTAAAAGGTGAAATTGATTTTAATAATGTTTATTTCTCTTATGTAAAAGATAAACCGCTTATTCAAAACTTTAATCTAAAAGTTAATCAAGGCGATAGCATCGCGATTGTTGGACCAACCGGCGCGGGTAAAACAACAATTGTTAATCTAATTATGCGCTTTTACGAAGTAGATGCTGGTGAAATATTATTAGACGGTGTTGATTTACGTGATTATAAACGTCAAACATTACGTTCTTCAATTGGTATGGTTTTACAAGACACTTGGTTATTTTCTGGTTCAATTAAAGAAAATATTCGTTACGGACGTAATGATGCAACTGATCAAGAAATTATCGAAGCGGCTAAACAAGCTCATGCTGATCATTTTATTCAAACGTTACCAGAAGGATATGATTTTATTTTAAACGAAGATGGAACTAACATCTCGCAAGGACAAAGACAATTACTAACAATCGCACGCGCTATCGTTTCACAACCAAAAATTTTAATTTTAGATGAAGCAACGTCTAGTGTTGATACAAGAACCGAACTAGCTATTCAAGATGCGATGAATCGTTTAATGAAAGGACGAACGAGCTTTATTATTGCTCACCGTCTTAGCACGATTAAAAAAGCTAAATTAATCATTGTCATGCAACGTGGTGAAATTGTTGAAGTTGGTAACCATGAGGAGCTGCTTGAAAGAGATGGGTTTTACGCTGATTTATATAATGCACAATTCTCGGGCCGTAACCCTCTTGCCCCACAAGAAATAGAAAACGATAATAATAAACTTTAATTTTTATTACCTTTGTCTTTTATTCAAAATAAGATAGTATTATTTTTATGACAAACAATATTGCAGTAAGTGTAATTATTCCTGTTCATAATTCTGAAAAATATTTAGAATCTGCTTTAAAAAGCGTAGTTTTACAAGATTTTAATAAACCTTTTGAAGTTTTAGTTGTTAATAATGATTCAACTGATAATAGCGAAAACATTATTCAAAAGTACGTTGCTAAGTATTCAAATCTTAAGCTCGTTACAACAAAAAATTTAACAGCGAACGAAACTAGATATGAAGGAATTAAACAAGCTAAAGGTGATTATGTTTGTTTTCTTGATAGCGATGATTTTTATCGTCCTGACTTCTTACAAATAATGTATGATCATGCAGTCAAGACAAAAGCCGATGTAGTTAACTGTTCTTACGTCCGTTATTTAGAAAACAATAAAGTTCATAAGAACGTTTTTGCTATTTCTAAAACTTTTAGTAAAGAACAAGGACTTAATTATTTATTGTTTGATTTATTTCTTCGTGGCTACATGCCAATGAAAATGTATAAACGTGGTTTACTTTTAGATAATAAACTGGCCATTTCTAAACACTTAACTATTTTTGAAGATTATTTATTTAATTTCTCGGTTTACTTAAATGTTACTAAAACCGTATCAATTAAAGATCCTTTATATTTTTATCGTCTTTCTCCTTCTTCAATTACAAGAGAATCGTCTAATAAAAGACCTCTTTCAAAAATTAAATGTTTTGCTGCGGTTCGTTTTTTAATTGAAAAAAGCAATAACCAAAAACTTTTAAAAACTTTTTTTCTTTATAAAACTAGGCTTTGGTTTTCGATTCTTTATGATGTTCATCTAGCAACAAAAAATGAACCAAAAACTTTTCATAAACAAAAAGAAGAGGCTCGTAGACTTTATAAAATAATTACGAACAAAAAAGGTCTTGAAATAAAAGATCAACCTTGGGAAAACCTCATTAACGATATTAAATAAACGCTTATAGCGTTGTAAAAACCGCTTACATAAGCCTTTTTGCTTATTTTCTTGTTCACTATGTGATATTATCTTTAAGGTAGTATTTTTACTGATTATAGAGAAAAGGAGAAAAAAATATGGCAAAAAAATACGTTTACAATTTTGAAGAAGCCTATGGTCTAGGCAAAGAATTGCTTGGTGGTAAAGGTGCTGGACTAGCCGAAATGATTCACATTGGAATTCCGATTCCACCAGGTTTTACAGTTTCAACTGAAGCTTGTACTTTATATTATGAAAGCAAAAAACAAATTCCTGATTATGTTGTTAAAGAAATTTATGACGCCGTTCACCGTGTTGAAAAACAAACAGGTAAAAACTTCGGCGGTAAATCAAACCCTTTATTAGTTTCAGTTCGTTCAGGTGCTCGCGCAAGTATGCCCGGCATGATGGACACTGTTTTAAACTTAGGGTTGAATGATGAAACAGTTGAAATTTTAGCAAAAGAAACGAATAATCCACGTTTTGCTTATGATAGCTATCGTCGCTTTATTTTAATGTATACAAATATCGCAAAAGGTCATCCAAGAACCGAAATGGATAAAATGCTTGAAGACTTAAAAGAAGAAAGAGGTTATAAGCTCGATACAGAAATTACTGCTGATGAATTAAAAGGATTAGTAGATAAATTTAAAGCTTATTATAAGAAAGTTTTTAAAGAAGACTTCCCTAAAAATCCATATGAACAATTAATCGAATCGGTTACTGCTGTTTTCCGTTCATGGGATAATCCACGCGCTAATGTTTATCGTAAAATGCATAACATTCCTTACGAATGGGGTACTGCTGTTAACGTTCAAGCAATGGTTTTTGGAAATAAAAACGAAGAAAGTGGAACAGGTGTTGCCTTTTCACGTTCACCTTCTACAGGCGAAAAAACAATTTTTGCTGAATATTTACCAAACGCTCAAGGTGAAGATGTTGTTGCCGGAACACGCACACCTCTTCATATCGAAGAATTAGATGCACGTCATCCTGAAGTTTATAAAGAATTTGTCGAAACAATCGAAAGAATGGAAAAACATTATCACGATATGCAAGATATGGAGTTTACTGTTGAAGATGGAAAACTTTATTTCTTACAAACAAGAAGTGGTAAAAGAACTGCTCAAGCAGCTTTAAAAATTGCTAGTGATTTAGTTGATGAAGGTATTATTGATATCGATGAAGCAGTCTTAAGAGTTGATCCAAACATTTTGGACACTTTACTACATCCGAGTTTTGACGAAAAAGAATTAGCTAAATTAACTCCGCTTTCAGTTGGATTACCAGCTTCGCCTGGTGCCGCAACCGGAAAACTCGCTTTTACTGCTCAAGAAGCTAAAGAAAGATTTGAAGCTGGCGAAAAAGTTATTTTAATTCGTGTCGAAACTTCACCTGAAGATATTGAAGGAATGGTCGCTGCCGAAGGTATTCTTACGATGCGTGGTGGAATGACATCACACGCTGCCGTTGTTGCTCGCGGAATGGGTAAAACTTGTGTCGCAGGAGCTGGCGGTATTGTTATTGATGAAGTTAATAAAACAGCTCGCGTTGGTAATAAAGTCTATACTGATCAAGACGTCTTCTCTCTTAATGGTACAACTGGTAGTGTTTATGCTGGTGAAATTAAGATGCAAGCTGCGCAAATGACTGGTTATTTTGGCCGGATCATGGCTTGGGCTGATGAACGTCGCCGTTTAGAAGTTCACGCAAATGCAGAAACCGAACGTGATGTTCAAACTGCTAAAGATTTTGGTGCAGAAGGTATTGGTTTAGCTAGAACTGAACATATGTTCTTTGATAAAGATCGTATTTTCTATATGAGAAAAATGATTCTTGAAGACACAGTTGAAGGTCGTGAAGAAGCGTTAGCTAGCTTGCTTCCATATCAACGTGATGATTTTTATAAAATCTTTAAAATTATGGGCAAACTAAACGTTACAGTTCGTTTGCTAGATCCACCTCTTCATGAGTTTTTACCACAAGAAGAAGACCAAATCGTTTCTCTTGCTAAGGCTTTAAACAAAACGCCTGCTGATATTAAAACAAGAATTTCTGATTTACACGAATTTAACCCAATGATGGGGCATCGTGGTCTTCGTTTAGCTGTTTCTTACCCAGAAATTGCTAAAATGCAAACAACTGCTATTATTGAAGCTGCAATTTTAGCCCAAAAAGACTTAGGTGAAAAAATTACTCCAGAAATTATGATTCCTTTAACATTAGATAGTAAAGAGTTTCTTTATGTTAAAAACATAATTACTTCAACTGCGGATGAAATTATTAAAGAGGCTAATGTCAAGTTAGATTATTTAGTTGGCACAATGATTGAAATTCCACGCGCAACTCTTCTTGCTGATGAAATTGCAAAAGATGCATCTTTCTTTAGTTTTGGAACGAACGATTTAACACAAATGACTTATGGATTCTCACGTGATGATGCTGCAAAGTTTTTAAATGATTACTATGACAAGAAAATTTTTGCGCAAGATCCGTTCCAAACAATCGACCAAAAAGGTGTTGGTGAATTAGTTAAAATTGCTGTCGAAAGAGGCCGCGAAGCTAATCCTGATTTACATTTAGGTGTTTGTGGAGAACACGGTGGAGATCCGTTGTCGGTTGAATTCTTCCATAATGTTGGTTTAGATTATGTAAGTTGTTCACCATTTAGAGTTCCCGTCGCTCGCTTAGCCGCAGCACAAGCCGCGATTAAAGAAAAACTCGCTAAAAAGTAGTTTAAAATTAAACAAAACACCTCTAAAAGTTTATTTTTATGAGGTGTTTTTTTATTACTTATTTTTTATCTTCTTTTATTTTTTTAATTTTTTCACGAAACTTTGTTGCACCATCTACTTTGTTTTCTTGTCTGGCACGTGCTATTGCCATTTCGTTTTCTTGGACATCTTTATTAATTGTCGATCCTGCTGCTAACAAACTGCCATCTCCTACTGTAACAGGAGAAATAATCGTAACATTAGAACCAATAAAGACTTTCTTTCCAATATAAGTTTTGTGTTTGTTTAGACCATCATAATTAGCGATAATTGTTCCACAGCCAACATTTGTTTTTTCATCAATATGAACATCACCTAAATAACTAAGGTGAGCAGCTTTGACATAATCTTCAACAACACACGCTTTTAATTCAACAAAATTTCCTAAACGCGTATGGTTTTTAATAACAACGCGTGCTCGCATTTTTGTAAAAGGTCCGATTTCATTAAAACTCCCGATTTCACTATCAGAAATATGTGAAAACATAATGTTGTTATTATTTCCAATTAATACATTATTTAGAAACGTATTAGGTCCGATTGTGTTTTGAGTACCTATCTTGGTTTTTCCTAAAATATGTGTTCCTGGCTTAATGATTGTATCTGGTTCAATTTCAGCATAAGGACTTATATAAGTTGAGTTTTTATCTTCAATGGTAAC
>JAAYJX010000161.1 GCA_012522695.1 Erysipelotrichia bacterium | reverse complement strand
TAAAACTTTACCAAGTTTTTCTTCGGGCGCGTTCATATACTTCTATAATATTTTGATAAAAAGTTTCGATTGAATAAGGGGCAATACTCTTTTTAGCTTTGTGACGAATTTTATTTAATTTTTCTTTTGGTGTTAATAATAAATTTTCTAAAAGTGTAGGAAAGTCTTTTTCATTTTGATAAAAAAAGCCAGTTTCTTTATCAGAAATAACACCGATTAAATTAGCATCATAACGTGTTAAAACGATTAGGTCGCTTGCCATTGATTCCATAAACGTTAAACCTTGTGTTTCACTTAATGAAGCACATAAAAAGAATTCGCCTAAATGATAATAATATTGCACTTCATCAGGTAAAACTTTACCAACAAATGTAACATACTTAGAAATTTTTAATTCTTCACTTAAAATTTGTAATTCTTCAAGCGCAGGTCCACCACCAACGACAAGAAGTTGCGTTTTAATTTTTGGATTTGTTTTTAAAAAAGCTGCATAAACTTGTAAACAAACATCAATGCTTTTTTCTTTGGCAACCCGCCCTAAAACAATAAGCGTAACAACATCTTTATCGGGCGTATATTTTTCTTTTAACTTTTTAAGTTTTGTTTTATTCATATTTTCTAAAGCAAACTTAGAAAAATCAATACCTGTAGGCACAACATTAATATATGAATCGACTCCAATATGACGAAAATAATCTTTTGTTTTAATACTTGGAATAATAAATTCATCAACTGTATTTATAATTCCTTTTGAAAGTCTCCTCACAGTCGTTTTAGCGAGGCGATCAAAATAACCTTTAGTCATATAATGTGTATAATCTTCATACATTGTATGATATGTATAAACTTTTGGTAATCTTAATAAACGCACGACGATGTGACCAAAAATACCGATACCGTAATCGGTTTGAATATGTACTAAATCAGGCTCAAACGCTCGAATAACTTTCATCGCTTTTGAATTAAAAATCCAGCTCATCCGATAACCATATAATTTTTTAAGTTCGGCGCCCGGTATTCTTAAAACACCATTAATATAAGTAACATTTTTTGTATGCGGATTCGTTGTTACAACTAAAACATGGTGCCCATTAGCAACGAGTGTTTCAAATAAAGACCTCGTTGAGGTTGCGACACCATTTATTTCTGGTGGATAAGTATCGGAAAATAAAACAATATTCATTAATTTCTACACCTTATTTAATAATTATTGTATCCCAAGAATCTTCGTCATCAAAATGTTTAGTTTTCTTTTTAACTTTTTCTTTCTTAGGTTTTTTTATTTTTTCTTTCTTAGGTTTTTTTGCTTTCTTTTCTTCGATTGTTTCGATTCCACTTTCATTCTCTTCATCTTCAATCTTAGTTTTTTTCGGCGTTAAAAATTTAGAAAGACCACGAAGTTTTTCTTGAATTTCTTTACGTGATAAACGTGCTGTTTCGTATAAAGTGTCGGCACTTCGTTTTCTTTCTTCATACGTTTGCATTTGTAAATTAATAAAGGTTTTACGATCAGCAAGTTCGATATGCTCTTTCGGTGAAGCACGATAAAAGGCAGTGACAAGACCGGCTGTTAAAACGATTAAATGGAAAGTTGCTGCTCGCCAAATAATTTGTGCGGCAACCGTATTAACTTGTGTATTATAAAAATTATTAAAAATAATTATAAAGAAATATTCACTAACACCAGCCGAGCCTGGTAAAGGCATTAAGCCAGTAACCATTTGATGATAACTTGAAAGGAAGACGCTATCCCAAAAACCTTTAAACGTAATAGCTCCGAGTGTTGTTTCATTATATGCATTTAAAGCCACACCACTAATCCATGGAATTGAATATTTACTAATTAATGAAGTAGCAAATAATAGCACAATCAGTAAAGTTACAGGAGTATTTGATTGTAAACGTCGAAGCTCAATTTTAAAGTTTTCAACTTGAATTCGCAGTGATTCTCGTATTTCTTCGGGTTTTTTAATAAGCTTAAGGCGGCTCCCTAAGCCAATTCCAAAGTGCATAATAAAGTTATGAAAGCGATGTGAATAAGACATTAAGAATAAAAGTAAAATGACAGATAAATTAAGAGCGAAACCAATAATAGTCAAGACATTAATTGGAATATTTTTAATTGTTAAAAATCCTAAATCAAGATTAAACGGCTCCATGCTAAATAATAAATCACTTTTAACAGCAACCGCAATGATACCTAAAATAACTAAAACGCTTTGATACAAAATAAAAGACATGACCATAATTGAAGCACCATTAGAAGGTTCAACATTTTGCTTACGCATCGTATAAACTTGCATGATTTGCCCACCAGAGGCTGAAGGAGTCACACTATTAAAAAAGGCTCCGACCATCGATGTCGCTAAACCTTGATGGTAATGATATCTTCTTGTATAAAGTCGTGCAAAAACAAAAATAATTAATCCATCGATTAAATAACTAAAAGAAACAAGCGCAACAATTAAAACTAAATAACGCCAATCACTTGTTTTAAGAGCGTATATTGTCTCATTAAAATTATCTTTAAGTGAAAGAAAAATAGCTAAAACAGTAATAACAATGACAAGCGTTAAATAAAGAACATAACGTCGTCTACCACTTTTTTTCTTTTCAAGATTAATTTCTTCTTTATTAATTTCTTCCATAAGTTTTTAACAATGTTTATTTTAACACATTAGCGCCAGTGTGCGTACGCAACAAACGATTAATTACTAACTATATATAAATTAAAAAAATAAAAGAAGTTTAAATTAAATAAAAAGAAATAAGATGCCAATGAATTGTAAAATCGTGCCGAGTAAAACAAATATATGGAAAATACCATGCATCCATTTTGTTTTTTTACCAACTGTATAAAATAAAACACCAATTGTGTACATTAATCCGCCTAGTAACACAAAAAGAAAAACGTTAAAAGAAAGAAACTTAATTGCCGGAAAAACAATGGCAATAACCCAACCCATAATAACGTATAAGAAGAAGCCAATAACTTTTGTTGCTTTAGAATGAAAATTAAATAAATTCATTAAAACACCAGTTAGAAGTCCGGCAAACTGAATCGCCATAATAATTATTCCATAATAAGAACCATTTAAAGCAAAAGCACATATCGGTGCATACGTCCCTGCAATTAAAAAATAAATAGCGGAATGATCAAGAAGGCGAAGTGGTTTCTTATAAATCGATAATTGATCTGTGTAATGATAAAAAGCCGAGGCAAAATATAAAAGCATTAAAGTAAATAAATAAAATAAAAGTGAAGCGACTTGTAAAAATG
>JAAYJX010000160.1 GCA_012522695.1 Erysipelotrichia bacterium | reverse complement strand
TAGGTAAATATTCTCGTGGTGAAGACATTTCTTTATCAATAGATTTAAGTAGTGTTCCTAGTTTAGGTGAAAACTATTATATTAATTCGTTTGTTATTGATCAAAAGAGTGAGGAATCAATTAATAATGTTGCTAGTTATTTATTTGTGACACCGACAATTAGTTTTCTTGATTAAAGGGGTAGAAAAATGAAAAGAAAAATACAATTTTTATTTATAAGTGTCCTATCACTTATTACGTTAGTTGGCTGTGAACCAGAACCCTCGCTTTTAGCCCCAGAAAACTTAGAACTTCATGAACGAACACTTTCATGGTCAAGTGTTATAAGTGCAACTTCTTATAAGCTCGTTATAAATGAAGACAAAGATTATATAAGCGAAACGAATGAATTTGTTTTACCTGATGAATATTTTGGCGAACTTTCTGCAAAAGTAGCTGCACTTAAAGGTGATTTAATTTCGCCGTATAGTACAACCTTATCAACAAAAGCTTATTTAAAACTTAAGGCTCCTAAAAATATAACTCAAGTTGGTCAAAATAGTGTTATTTGGGATGAAGTTGAATATGCAAGTGGATATGTTGTTAAAGTTGATGGAGTGGAAAGTGTTGTCTCGACTAATGCTTATAATTTAACTTCTAGTACTGCGGTAGAATTAAGTGTCTTAGCTAGTGGTAGTCAAGATGGCTATGTTATTAGTAGTTCATATTCTGAGCCAATAATTTTAAAAGGCTCTTTAGCCGCTCCACAAAACTTAGCTTATTCAAATTATGTTTTTACATGGAACAGTGTTGTTAACGCGACTAGTTATGACATAAAAATTAATGATAGTAATTCTTTTAGCACTCATCTATGTGAATATGAAATAAGTCCTAATTTGGTTGGCGAAGTAAATTTCAAAGTTAAAGCTGTTAGTAGCAGCGGGGATTATTTTGATTCATTATATAGTGAATTAATCGTTAATATTGCCGCACAAAAACTTGCAACACCGCAAAACCTTGTTATTGAAAATAATATATTATCTTTTGATGCGATCACATTAGCACAAACTTATGCGATTTATCATAATGGTGTATTTTTAGAAGAAATTACACAAACGACGTATGATATTCCTCAGCGTGTTTTAAGTGAAAGTGGTTCATTTTTACAAGTTCAAGCCCGTTCATCTATTCATCTAGCAAGTGATTTAAGTGCAAAAGTTTATTTAGGAGCGCTTGAAATTCAAAACGAAACTGACTTATTAAATATGGATAGTAGTGGTTTTTACACATTAACTAATAATATTGTCCTTTCAACACCTTGGGTTCCTTTTGCCTTTAGTGGTATTTTAGATGGTCAAGGCCATAAGATTTCAAATATCGAAATTGAATATCAAGCAAATGATGATTATGGCTTTTTTACTAAGTTAATTGAGGCAACAATTATTAACTTAAGATTAGAAGGTGAATTAGAAGTTACATCTTTAAAACATCAAAATAGTTTTGGTTCTTTAGCAGGATCGGCCAAAGATACAACGATTCATAATGTTCAAATTGATTTTGATTTAAGTGTTGTTTCCTTAGATGGTATTGCTAATGTTGGTGGTATATTTGGCTACTTTGATGGTGGTGAAATTACTAGTACAACTTATGAAGGAAATATTAATGCGACCCACGCTATAACAGGTGGCTTAGTTGGTAATTTAAGTTCAAATGAATCTACTTCTTCATTAATTAGAAATAGTGGTAGCGAAGGAACAATTAACGTAACAGGCGGTGAACAATCTTATGTTGGTGGTCTTGTTGGCTATATGAATAATAATCAGGCGAGTATTGAAGCCTCACGTGCCTTGATGGATGTCGTTGGAACTTCTTATTTAGGCGGCTTTGTTGGTTATATGGCCTTTGGCCAAATAAGTAATAGTTATGCTCGCGGAACACTATTAACATTATCAGAAACACTTATTCATGCTGGTGGTTTTGTTGGCCGTCTTGAAGGATATAATAATAAAATTTCTTCTTCAATTGCGATGATGATTATTAATATTACACAAACTGGACAATACGTTTTTGTCGGTTCATTTAGTGGCGTAACACCAGGTGGAAGTTATGGTGGAAACATTTATGACAATTGTTTTTATGATAATACACTTTCAAACTTTGATCGGATTGGAAATACTAGTTCAGGTCGAGGCGATGGTATTAGTGGCAAAACTTCAGCCGAACTCTTAGAACTAAATAGTCTTAATGACGCGATTTGGGTTTTGACGGGAAGTCACCCAATATTACTTTGGGAAACGATATAAGTAATTTTGGTTAATTTTATTTTTTTATTAATCAAATATTAACTATTATTTAATTAAATTATGTTGACTATGAATTGTATTCATTATATTATGAAGTTAGAAATCTTTTTGTCTACAATATTTTTAAGAAACGTTTTATACTAAACTTAAGGAGGTAAAACGCCATGAAAAAACGATCTAATGTACTATTTGTAATTTTAGGAACGATTTTATTTATTGCTAGCATGGGGACTAGCAAAGCTCCTGTTTTGATAAAAGCAAACGGAGAACAAGTTAATACAACCGCTAGGAATCGTCTTATCAATGAAGGATTTGAAACGGGAGATTTGTCTGGTTGGACTCGTTTCAGTCTTTGGAAAAATGAAAGTGGAATGCGGGCTTTTGACCCATCTCTAGTGCACGGATATACATATTTTAGCGGAAATAATCCTTACAATCGTGACGGAAATTATTCAATTGGTGTTACGAGCCAAGCTAATAAAGATGATGGCCCCGTAAAATGGGATCAATCTACGGAGAGGATGGGTTATTTAAGATCATCTAATTTTATTCTTGGTGGCTCTGGCTGGATTAGTTTTAAAATAGGCGGGGGAAGAGCTCCTTCTTTTGCTTTTGTTTCTGTTCGTCGCGTAATTGATGATTACGAAGTGGCGCGTTTTGGAAACCGGCACTTTAATAATACTACCATTGCCACAACACAATACGGTTCATCAATTAGTAATGCAGAGGCGTTTTTATTTCAATATTATTTTGATTTAACTTCTCTTGATGACGTCAACTTGGGCGATGAACTATACTTTGTTTTAAATGACATTTCTGGCTATGATTGGTCAATTTTATCTGCGGATAGTTTTTATACATATTTACCCGATGCTCCTGAACCAGACGAGGATGAATTGGCAATAAATATTTTACCTACTGTTTTAGGTATTGATACTGCTGATAATTCAATTAAAAATGGGAAGTTTGATACAGATTTATCAGACTGGACAGTGCAAAACGATACAGAAAAAGGTTGGTATTGGAGCGGAAATAAATATGCAAAGAGTAATGATGGTGGAGATGGAGATACGGGCATTTTACGTTCAAGCGCGTTTACCCTAGATGAACATAAGTTATTAAAATTTGATTGGGCTGGGGGCTTTAAACACGACAAGCAAATTTTTGTATCAATTCGCGAAGTGAATACAAACATTGAAAAACTCCGTTTTGTTTCCCGAAAAGGTGATGAGACTGAATCGTTTTCTGAACATATTTGTGATTTGTCTTCTTTAGACGATTCACAAAAATATTATGTTGAATTTGCTGATGCGCGTACTGGTGGCTGGGGCATCTTTTATGCTGATAATGTCCGTTTATCTAGTAGTGATGATTCTAGTAAACGAGCGCCATCGATAAGTGGTCTTCCTTTAAACTTTGATTTAACCCCTGTACAAGAAGCAGACAACTATGGTGCTTATTTTCTTGAAGAAACAGGACCTTATTGTGAAACGCTTGATGGCGATCAAGTAGATTGGTCTTTTTTGTCAAGCGAATATAGTTTATTATCTGATGACGCCAAAGACGCGTTTGTTGATAGCGAGGCATCAGGCAATATTAAAGATGCCCGAGATCGTTTTTTATTCTTATATGGAAAATATGGAACTGCCCAAGGGTGGGACTATTTTGTAAAGGACTCTTCTAACAATCCATATTTATCTTCCTCTATAAACATAGATTCTCCTATTAATCAAAAAGACCTTATTTTTAAAGTTAGTTATGTATTAGTTGTCGTTATTGCTCTAGTCGTTGTCACAGGCGCATTATACAACTCACGTAGGAAGAAAAGAATAAATTTCAAAAACTAAGTTTGTAGTTTTAAAACGTAAACATGTTTTAGATAACATTCAGAAAAGTATAACTTACTGAAATCAGTTGAAAAGGGCTGTTAAAAAACCTAAAAGGATTAACTGCCCTTTTTTCTATTTTTACCTTAAATTAAAGGAAGTTAATTAATAAATTTCAAAATAAAAAATATATTTTATATGTTATAATTTCAATATGCTTGTGTTAAAAGATGTTTTACTTCCAGAAGACGTCTCAAAAGAACAAAAGATTAATTTATCCTTTGAGAAAGGATTTCACCCTTTTAAATATGAAGATAAATACATCTTCGATCTTTTTACTTTAAAAAACCAAATCCTTTTAGATGGGGAAGTATATTTTGGTGAAGAACTTATTTTACCGAATCTTGATGATACAAAAAGATTAATTCTATTAGTTGTTAAAAGTAAAGTTGTTGTTCTTTCTTTATGTTTAAATTTAAAACTTGATGAAAAAGAAAAATTTATTAAATTACAAGAAGACTTAGCTACTTTAAAAGATTTGCCTTTAACAAATAAGGAAGAACAAAAAGAAAAGATAATTCGGATTTTTGAGGTTTTAAAAAGTCATGAATTAACATATGTACTTGTTGATTTTAATCAACGTGTAAATAGTGAGTTTGAAGAAGTAATTAAAGATGTTCTTAATGAATATTTAGAAAATTTTATTATTTTAGGTCTTGATAAACTCATTGAAGAAATACAAGAAAGTAAAATACTCATTAAATTAAAAGATTTAATTCAAAAGGCCAAAACTAAAATTAAAGAGAAACGAGCACAGAAGCCCCAAAAAGAGAAAAAAGTTATTGAAACAAAACGACTTTTAAAAAGCCGTCCTTTTAATCGCCTTACTACTTTATTTTTAAAACATAAAGAGTTGATGTATAAAATATTAAAATACAATATTTACTCATTTTTGTTAGAACTTGCCTCAATTATCTTTAGTTTGCTATTTTTAGCAATTGCGCCGCTACAATTTTATATTGATGAACTATTTATGGGCCTTTTTCTTATTGCCTCAAGTGTTCTTTTCTTTGTTATTTCAATATCGGTGATTTTATCAATTTTTGACTTTTTTGATAAAGATTGTAAAGAACCACGTCCTCGCCAAATTATTACGATTATTTACACAGAAATTGTTATCTTTTTAGCAAGCGGCTTGATGATTTTAATATTTTACATCTTAGGTAAATATAATTTACTCTTTGAATTAGAGGCTTATGAGATGATTTATACAATACCAGCTTTTTGTATATTAGCTGTTTTCCTTGTTGTACCTTTTGTTGCTAAGCCGCTTCGAAAAGTTTTCCAATGGCTTAAAGATAAATTATTTTCTAAAAGAACTAAAAAGAATAAAACTTAACAATTTAGATAAAAGGAGGGCAGTCATATGTTAATTCCAGTCGTAAGTTATGTGTTTTTCGGTTTATTTGGTGGCGTTTCATTAGTAGAAATTGTTCTTGCTTTCTTTGAAAAAGAAAAAGCTCGAAAAATTGTTAAACCATTTTGTTTACTTTCTTTAACTTTGGCAATTGCCTTTTTTGTTCCTCATCACCCATTACTTTATATCGGAGCGATTTTTGGGATGATCGGCGATGCTTTTTTAGTTTCGACAAAACCAAAGTTTTTTATTCCTGGGATGATTGCTTTTTTTATTGGGCATTTATTTTATATTAGTGAAATTCTTTTTATCCTTAAGCTTGCCCAATATTTACCGTGGTGGTTTTATGTGGCTTGTGTTTTATTTCTTTTATCAATTAGCTTGGCCTTTTATAAGTTATCACTAGGCATTGCTAAAAATAAAACAATTGCGATTTTAGGTAATTTATATTTAGGACTTCTTGTTATCGTTACGTTAATTTTTATTTTAGCAAGTGTTAAACAACCAGGTAGTTATTTTTATTTAGGAATAATTGGCGGAGTTTCATTTTTAGTAAGTGATTTAATTTTAACGCAAGCGACATTTGTTAAAGATTTTAAAAGACGTGATTTTTATATTATGACGTTTTATTTAATTGGCCAACTTCTTATTACATTAGGCATTGCTTTTAGTATCGCAGCATAATTAAGTTATGAAAAAAGTTATTTGTCCTTCATGCCAAGTTGTTCAAAAAGTTGAAGAAACAAGTGAACGTTTTATTTGTCAAGATTGTTTAAAAACACACGATCTTCAACAAGGTATAAAAATTTATAATATGTTGTATTCACAATATGTTCAACTTGGTAATAATGCATTAAACATCACTAGAGACTTTCAAAAAGCAAAAATAAATTATGAAAGATTAATTGTTTTAGATCCAACTAATTTAGCGGCTATTTTTGGACTTTTAGAAGTTAAAATAAGTTTAACTAAATTAGACGAAAGTGTCGTTAATGATGTTATATCTTCATT
>JAAYJX010000159.1 GCA_012522695.1 Erysipelotrichia bacterium | reverse complement strand
TTTGCAGTTAGCGAAGCTTATATAATTCGTGATGGTAAAATTGCCGAACCAGTTCGCGGTGCAACATTAATTGGTTCTGGAGCCGAAGTTTTAATGAATATCGATATGGTTGGTAACGATTTAAAACGCGCTCAAGGAATGTGTGGTTCTTTAAGTGGAAACATTCCAGCAGATGTCGGACAACCAACAATTAGAATTAAAGAAATTTTAGTCGGTGGAAGAGGAGGAGCATTGAAATGAACATCAAGAAGTTTTTTGAATTAGCAAAAGAAAAAGGTATTGAAGCAAGCGAAGTTTATTCTAGCAAAAAATCTTCTTTATCTTTTGAACTATTTCATTCTGAAGTGTCTTCTTATACTGCTAGTGAATCTTTTTCACTTTCAGCTCGTGGAATCTATAAAAATAAATTCGGTGTTGTAAAAACAGAGAAAGTTGATAAAAAAACACCCGCCTTTTTAGTTGAAGAAATTATAGCGAATGCTAAAGTTATTGAAAAAGTTGAGCCCGCCTTACTTTTTAAAGGTAGTGAAAAATATAAAAAGAAAAACTTATACAACCCCGAAATTGAAAAGATTTCAATTGATCAAAAAATGAAAAATCTTTATGAAATCGAGGCAAAACTTCGTAAATTTGATCCACGAGTTATTGAAGTTCAAACTGTTCAATACGAAGAAGAGGCCGTTGAAGTTAACTTAGCTAACTCTTATGGACTTAATTTAAAAAGCAAATCAAACTACTTTGTTTATGTTGCTGTAGTTGTTGTAAAGGAAAACGAAGAAGTTAAAACTGGCTATAAAGTCTTATTGTCCAACGATCCAAACGAACTTAATATTGATAAATTCGTTGAAGAGGTTGTTTTAGACGCAACTCGCAAACTCGGTGGTTCACAATGTGAAAGTAAAAAATATCCTGTTGTTTTAAACCAAAAATCAGCTGCCGATTTACTTCGCGCTTATTTACAAAGTGCGAGTGCAGAAGAAGTACAAAAACACTCTTCGCTTTTTATTGGAAAGTTAAATCAAAAAGTTGCTAGTAAAAAAATCACTATTTTAGAAGAGCCGCTTCGGAAAAACGTTTTCTTCCGTTATTTCGACGATGAAGGTGTTGCTACTTATAATAAGAAAATTGTTGATAAAGGTGTTTTAACTACTTATTTACATAATTTAGAAACCGCTCACAAAGCTAACACAACAACAACTGGTAATGGTTATCGAACCGGATCTAAAATTGGTGTCAGTTATGTTAATCCGCTAATTAAACCAGGTAAAGTTAGTGAAGAAGAAATGATTAATAATATTCAAGAAGGCGTTTATATATCAAGCATTGCTGGTTTGCATGCAGGACTTAATCCACAATCTGGAAATTTCTCATTGCAAGCAGAAGGCTTTATGATTCGTGAAGGTAAACTTGCCGAGCCACTTAGTCTTATTACTGTAGCAGGTAATTTATTAGACCTTTTTATGGATGTTAGCGAAGTTGCAAACAATTTAGAATTACAACTTTCGGGCGTAACTTCACCTAGCTTACTCGTTAAAAGTCTTGCCGTTTCTGGCAAATAGTTTGTTTTAATGAAAACAAAAAAGGGCCATTTGGCTCTTTTTTCTATATTAATTTTCTTATTTTCTTAAATAAAGTATCCCAGTTGTTCCATAGCCACAGTGAGAAGAAATCACCGCTCCAGCTTGCGTTACGTAAATACTTGAAGGTTCAATTATTTGCCCAAGTTTTTCAACAATATAGTCTAAGTTTTCTTGATCAACGCCAGCATGTGTAATCATTACTCTTTCTAAATCAACTTTCGGTAAATCGCCTTGAATCTCATTAACTAATTCGTCTAAAGCGGTGCTCATTCTACCCCTTGGTTTTTTATAAACGATAAGTTTACCATCAACAACTTTAATTAATGGGTGGATTCTAAAAATCTTGCCTAATATTTTTGCCGTTCCGCTTGCCCTTCCGCCTTTATGCAAATAATCAAGTGTTTCAATTGCAAAAACACTATTTAACTTAGGAGCTATTTTATCAATAAGTTCTTTAATTTCTTTTGCGCTTTTGCCTTCATCGCGATATTTTGCTGCTTTTAGGGCTAATAGTCCTGAGGCACTTGAAAGATTATTTGAATCGCTATAGAAAACGCGATTCTCAGGTAATTCTTGACTAGCTAAAATTACTGATTGTAAAGTGGCCGATAATTTAGATCCAATACCAACAAAATATATATCATGACCGCTTTCAATTAACGGTTCAAACGTTTCAATAAATTTTTGTGGTGAAACAGCGGCAGTACTTGGTAATTCATCATGCTC
The DNA here is from genome assembly GCA_012522695.1 of Erysipelotrichia bacterium. Taxonomy (GTDB): domain Bacteria; phylum Bacillota_I; class Bacilli_A; order RFN20; family CAG-826; genus UBA1424. The sequence continues at coordinate 4,258 of JAAYJX010000159.1, read as the reverse complement.
ACTAACTAGAGCATAAAGTTTTTCAGAATCAATTTCTTTTCCGTCTTCATAAGTGTTTCCACCAATATTAACTAACAAGGGAACTACAATAATGTTATGTTTTTCATATAATTCCTTTGTAAGATCGGCAGTAGAGTCTACGACAATTGCTACTTTGTTCATAAAATTCTCCTTTTGTTTAGATTATATTATTATTTCAATCTTAAATTTCTTTGTCAAAGAAATGACTTTATTTGCTACGTTAAGTTGTTTATTTTAATCATATTTTTGTTTAAGATATAGAAGAAGGAGAAAAAAATGAAACTTTTTAAAGAATTTAAAGACTTCATAAGCCGTGGTAGTGTAATAGATTTAGCTGTCGGGGTTATTATCGGAGGAGCGTTTTCTGCAATCGTTACTGCCTTAGTTGGCAATATTTTTATGCCGGTAATTAGCCTTTTTGTCTCTGGTGGATTAGATAATTTTTATACTATTTTACCAAACAGCATCCTCGCCGAAATCCAAGATGGAACAGTTGGTGTTCTTGCAAAAGACGGCCAATATTACGACGCTTTAAGTAAAATTGATTGGGGTTTATTAATAAACGCAATTATTAATTTTCTATTAATTGCTTTAATTTTATTTGGTTTGATTAAGCTTTTTGCAAGCATTAAAAAAGCTAAAGACCTTGCAGTCAAAAAAATCCAAGGGCCAGTTGAAGAAGTTGAGCCTGAACCAGAACCAGAACCAGAACCCGACCCACAATTAGTCCTACTAACTGAAATTCGTGATTTACTAAGTAAAGATAAACCTAAAACGAAATAATTAATTTAATTTCCAACTAGGTTGAGTTTCTAATATTTTATTTAAAGCTTTTTGTGTTAAAAGATCTTCAATTTGAATAAGTCCAAAAGCGGTGTGTTTCATCGCTTTTTTCATTTTTTCAAGTGCATAAAGCACTTCCCCTTCAGACTCTTCGACAAGTCCACAAATAAGTAAATATGCCCTAACTGAAACAGCTGATGTGTCGGTTGCAAAAAACTTTCTTAATTCAGTTGAAACTTCACGGTGAAAATTTTTAAACTCTTCGACAGAGCTTGTTATACCCTTAATAAATAATAGCTGTGCAAAAACTCGACTATACACAATTGTGCTAATTTTATCTTTTTGTTCTAGAATAACGTTTAAAATTTCTTCTGCTTTTTCGTATTCTTGGTTTTCAATTAATTTATAAGTCGATAAAGCATTAGCAAGTGAAGTATAGTCGGTTATTTCTTCAAAAAGTGGTAACTCGTTCGTTACTTCTTTTAATTCGAGTTGGTGAACAAGATTAAAAGCTTGAACATTAATTTTCTTTGAAAAAAGCATCATACGATAACCATCAGTTTCAACATCAAGACGAAAAGGGAGAATGTTATATAACATCATCATTCCTCCAATCGAAGCAACAATAATTGCACCAATCGAAAGCCAAACGAGATCTATTTCGTTATTTTTTGTAATTACTGCATATAAAACAATTGCAACAGCTAATTCAATTACATAAATTAAAAGAGGAATTAAAACTGAAAACTTTGGATTAGCTAATTCACTTTTAGGAGCAAATTTAGTTTCGCCAGTTAATCCTTCAAAGTTTTTAAATTCAACTTTCTTATCTTTGTTTTGAAAATTAAAAGAAAAACCAAAAATATTAACCGAGACGATTTTATATTTGCCGAGCAAAGCGCCTAAGACGTGGCCAATTTCTAATAAGATAGCATTTAAAATAACGCCTATAACAACCGCTAATATAGCGAATGCATATTGATTCATTGGTACAGCGGGGTTAGAGGCAAAAACAGGCTTAATAATGCCTAGACCAATAAATAAGGCTAGGCCAATCATTAATAAATAAACAACAATACTTGAAATGTTTTCTTTTTTCATAAAATAAAATCCCTCTTTCTAAAGACACAAAAGAAAAATATTTTCAATGTCTTTTTTTCCTAGTGGTCGTACGGAGTGGCCAACCACACGTGTACCGTTTTCCGTAACAAGATTTACTAGCCGAGGGACGTCTTCTTTAATAATGCCTAATTGATTTAACGTAAGAGGTGCATTAATTGATTTAAAAAAATCTTTTAACTTACGTATTGCTATATTAGCACCTTCTAAATCATTATAAAAGTCTAATTTAAAAACGTCTCTAGCAAAAGTGGCTAGTTTTTTTGTTTCTTCATTAATTACATAAGACATCCAAGCAGGTATTAAGGCGGCAAGACCTGCTCCATGCGCAATGTCTGGTTTCATACCACTTAAAGCATGAGAAAGTTGATGGATTGGAAAGCTTGTTTTTTTTCCTAAGCCAGTTAAACCGTTATGAGATAAAGCACCTGCTAGCATCAAAGATGCTCGAGCCTCATAATTATTTGGTTCATCTATAGCAACTTGACCGACTTCAACGACGTGCCTTATTAAACTTAAAGCAAATTTATCACTAAGTTCCTCTTTAGTGCTTGGTGAAAAATATCGTTCAAAAGAATGAGAAATAATATCAACAATACCGTTTGCTGTTTGTTCTTTATTAACGGAGTAAGTAAGTTCGGGGTTCATAACCGCAAAAAGTGGTCTTAATAAATCACAATTAAAACCTCTTTTGATTTGCGTTAAATCATCAGATATAACACAAGATGGTGATACTTCTGAACCAGCTGCCGCAATCGTTAAAATCACACCAATCGGCAAAGCTTTTTGGGGTTTTACCATATGTAAATTAAAATCAAAAGGATCTCCATCATAAAAATAACCTGCCGCGATTGCTTTAGCTGAGTCAATAACCGAGCCTCCGCCAACCGCTAAAATTAAATCGACTTTTTCTTTTTGGGCAAGTTTTACACCAAGTTTAACTAAATCACGAGTAGGATTAACTCTTACTCCTCCGAGTTCACTATAAGCTAAATTTTCTGACTTTATAGAATTTATAACTTTCTTATATAGACCACTTGTTTTAATTGAGCCTCCACCATAATGTAAAAGGACTTTCTTAAAACCATAAGACTTAATTATACGCCCTATATCTTTTTCTTTATTTCTTCCAAAATAAATTTTTGTCGGTGAAACAAACTCAAAATCAATCATATTTTTTCCTTATTTTTTTGTAAATTACTTAATTCTTTAGCAATTTGAGCCCCTAGAACTGCGTTGTTTTTTATTAGTTCTTTATTAGCGAGTAATGATTTACCTTTTGTAAGTTTAACAATTTCTTTGAGCAAAAAAGGCGTAACGTCTTTCCCTTTAATTTTTTCTTTCTCACATAAATGAAGGGCTCTTTGAATAACTTTATCAATTATATCAACAGGTATTTCATGTGCTTTCGGAATCGGATTAGAAACCAAAAGCCCTCCATTTATATTTAAATTTCTTTGTGTCGTAATAATTTCTGCGATTTCTTTGGGATGATTAACGCGATTATTAAGTTTTAAACCTGAACTACTTGAATAAAAATTAGCAAAATCGTCGCTTTGATAAGTTAAAACCGGAACGCCTTTTGTTTCTAAGTATTCAAGTGTAAGTTCTAAATTTAAAATAGCTTTTGCTCCAGCTGAGATAACTGTGACATTGCTTAAAGTAAATTCTTCTAAATCAGCAGAAATATCAAAAGTGTTTTCTGCGCCGAAATGGACACCGCCAATTCCACCAGTTACAAATACCTCAATACCAACCATATGACAAATCATCATTGTCGCAGAAACAGTCGTTGCGCCCCATTTTTTTTGGGCAACGACATACGATAAATCTCTCCGTGAAACTTTTGTTACGTTTTCTTGTTTTCCAAACTTTTCAATCTGTTCTTTACTCATACCAACAACAATATTGCCACCAATTATACCAATAGTTGCAGGAATTACCCCCTCTTTTGCGACGATTTCTTCAAGTAGAAGCGCTGTTTGAACGTTTTCTGGATATGGCATTCCATGTGAAATGATCGTTGATTCAAAAGCCACAATAGGTAGCTTTTCTTTTAGAGCTAATTTAACTTGGTCGCTTAATACAATCATATTTTTTTCTCGTCTGGTAAAAACATCTTACTGCTAATCTTTGTTATAAGATAATAATAAGGAATAGAAAGAACAATAACACCAATTAAAAGTAATATTTGTAATGGGGCTATAATCTCATAACTAATCATTAAAAGTTCCAATGAACGGAAAAAGTAATCAAACATAAAAGTTCCTAAACCAAGGCTTGCCATCGCTAAAAACAAAATTAAACGATAACTATCAAGTGGCCATGAAATTTT
>JAAYJX010000158.1 GCA_012522695.1 Erysipelotrichia bacterium | reverse complement strand
GTTCAAAAAGACGCATAAAAAGTATCTTATTAATTTAAATTTAAAATATATAATCGAATTTCAATCTTTTTAAGATTACATTGTTGATATTCGTTTCAAAAAGCAATATAATTATTCATTGACAAACTTGTCGATGAAAAAAATATGCCGAAAACCCCTGAACAAAACCGAAAAATTAAATTAAAGCGTAAATCACAAATTCTTGATGCGAGTTTACGTCTTTTTGCATTAAAGGGTTATGACTCTGTTGTTATTGAAGATATAACACGCGAGGCTGGATGTTCTCATTCACTTTTTTACCATTATTTTAAAAATAAGGAAGAGGTATTTTTAGAATTAATAAAAATGGCAGAAAAACGTGTTTTTATAAAATCTAATAATTTACCAAATTATGACGATACGCCCGCTATAGAAGTAATTCAACTAATCGTAAATAATATGATTCAAGAAATATTTAATGAAGAAGAAATGCCTTATTTTTTGTATATGTTTATTAATTTACATTTGCAAAAAACATTGCCAACTTTATCAGAAAAAGAAGCCAAAACAAAAAAACCTAACTTTTTCCGTCTTTTTATAGACTTAGTCGCAAGAGGACAAAAAGAAGGAAATATTGTTCCTGGTGAACCTAAACAATTTGCAATTATTTATTTTTCAATTATTAAAGGGCTTTGTTTTACAAGACTTAACTCTACTAAAAAAACTTTGACAGTTCCAAACGTCGACATCATTATGAATTTATTTACAAGAAAGGGAACGACTTTTTAAATGACTAAATTGTTTCGCTTTTTAAAACCGAGAATTTGGCTCGTCTTCATCGTTTTTATTTTAGTTGCAGCCCAATCGTTTACTCAATTGATGCTTCCAGATTATATGGGCTCTATTACATCAATTGTTACGGGGCAAACCGTTGTTTTAGAACCTACCAAAGAAATATTAAAAATTGGTCTCGAAATGTTCGGTATTTCAGTTTTAACTATTTTAATTGCGATAGCAACTTCTTTAAGTGTTTCATACTTAGGTGCGTTTTTTGGTAAAGAGGTGCGAGCGGAAGTATTTAAAAAAGTTTTGTCTTTTTCGGTTGGCGATTATGATAATTTTGGAACCGCCTCATTAATGACAAGAACGACTAACGATATTGAACAAGTTCAAATGGTTTTAATTATGGGGCTTAGAATTATGATTATGTCTCCAACTATTTTAACGATTGCTGTTGTTAAAGTTTTAACAAGTGACCCAAAACTAGCTTTAATTTTAGCTTTTACAATTCCATTAATTTTAATTGTTATTGTAGTTTTATTTGTTTTTGCAACACCTTTATTTAAAAAGATTCAAACTTCAATCGATAACGTAACAATGGTTTTACGTGAATCGTTAACTGGCGTGCGTGTTGTCCGCGCCTTTAACCAAGAAGAAAAAGAAGAGAAACGTTTTTCAAAAGTAAATGATTATTTAACAAAAACAATTATTAAAGTTGGACGCACGATGTCTTTTGCCAATCCTGTAATTTCAATTATTTTTGATTTAAGTTTCTTTGGTGTGTTCTTATTTGGTTTTATTTTAATTGATAATACTACCGCGACTTATAATTTAGAAAATATTTTCAAAGTCGCCATGTATTCCAAACATATTATGATGGCGTTTTTATCTTTCTCTATGCTCTTAATTATGATTCCTCGCGCTGGTGTAAGTGCACAAAGGATTAATGCTATTTTAGATACAGAAATTATTTTACATAATCCTGAGACTCCGCAACTTGCCAATTGTGATTTATGTGGTCACGTGAAATTTGACAACGTAACATTTACTTTCCCTGATTCACAAACGCCTACTTTAAAAAACATCTCTTTTGAAGCAAAACCTGGACAAGTCACTGCAATTATTGGCTCCACCGGAAGCGGTAAATCCTCGATTATTAATTTAATTCCTCGATTTTATGATGTATCTGAGGGGCAAATTCTTGTCGATGGAATTGACGTTCGTGAATATACACAATTTGATTTAAGAGAAAAGGTTGGTTTTGTCCCGCAAACTGCTCTTTTATTTTCTGGGACAATTAGAGATAATTTACTTTTTGGTCGATCTGATGCAAATGATGAAGAAATTATCGAAGCTTTGGAAATTGCACAAGCGTCTCGTTTTGTTTTTCGTAAAGAAGAGGGGCTAGATTTAGAAGTTTCTCAAGGTGGAAAAAACTTCTCTGGTGGACAAAAACAAAGATTATCAATTGCGCGAGCATTAGTTAAAAAACCTGAGATTTATATTTTTGATGATTCTTTCTCAGCGCTTGATTTTAAAACCGATATTCGCTTAAGAATGGCTTTAAAAAATTATACGAAAAGGTCGGCTGTTATTATTGTTGCTCAACGTGTTTCTTCAATTATGGACGCTGACAATATCATTGTTTTAAACGAAGGAAAAATCGTTGGCCAAGGTAAACATCAATATCTTTTAAATAAATGCAAAGTTTATCAAGAAATCGTCTTCTCACAAATGGATGAAAACGAAATAAAACGAACACTTGAAATTAAAGAACAAGTTTTATTAACAGAAGGCGGTGAAGAATAATGTCAAACGGCGGACAAAGTAAAGG
>JAAYJX010000157.1 GCA_012522695.1 Erysipelotrichia bacterium | reverse complement strand
TTGCTATTTTTGAACTAGTTGTGCCTTTTGATTTTAAATTATCAAATAAACAAATATTAAATAAATTAAAAGAACTTGTTAAAAAAGATAAATTAGAAGTTAATCTTGTTGTTAGTTTTGAAACACCGTTTATTGAAACAAACAATATTTAAACAAATTTTTATTTTCTTTGCTGACTCATCGCAATAAGTATCGATAATGAATAATTTTGTGTAATTTATGCGCGTAGTATTTGTTAAAAAACATATGCTATCTTCATACGTTATTTATTGGTAAAATTAAGTGAAAAGAGGTGAAAACAAATGGCATATGATTACAAGCAACGCAAAGCCACAATCAACAATATTCTTAATTCCAACACTGAAGTTTCTGATAAAAATAACATATCAGATATAGAAAGCGAGACTAGTGGTAGTTTAACTTTTAGCAATGGTATTAGGGGGTGGATTGTTTCCATCTTTGTAGATTTAGTAAATTCAACAGAATTATTTAAAAACAAAAACGATAAAGTCATTGCAAAAATTATTAGAACATTTGCTTCCGAAATAATTCAAATTTTAAATGATACTCAAATGTATAAAAGAATTGGCGTGAGGGGAGATTGTGTTTTTGCTATTTTTGCCCCCCCTTGTAGATAATGTTTCAGAAGCATATGACATGGCGGTTTATATTAATACGCTTAAGAAAATGATTAATAGCATGTTAGAACAAAATAATATGCCTCAAATTAACTATGGAATAGGGATTGGATTATCCAAAGATTTAGTGATTAAGGTAGGCAAAAAAGGAGTAATTAATGATTTGGTTTTTATTGGAGAGGCCGTAGTAAATGCATCCAATTTATCTAGTTTAGCGGCAAGGAATGGTATAGGATCAATCGCAATGGACACTTCAGTTTATTCAAATATTCAAGAGAAAGAAACTGAAGAAAATAAAAAATTTCCAACATGGTTTAGCAAAAGATTTGCTAATGATTCAAAAACATATAACACTTCAAAAGTTGATTTTTATCACGGCGATGTAGTAAAAACAAAATTTAATAAGTGGATTGTGGACGGAATGAAAGATGAATAATAGTAACAATACTGAGTCATTAAAAGAACAAAAGAGGCTATCATTAGAACTTGTTTTGAACCAAATCACTTCTTTTGATAATAAAGCGGCAATTATTGTTTCCATACTTGGTATTGTATTTGCGTTGTCGTTCACTGTTATTGAAGTTATTTCAAACAAAACCGCGGATATAAAACCTTATATATTTGCCTCTTTCATTATGTTCTTTATTTTTATAATTGCATCATTAACATTCGCTGTACTTGCTTTGATGCCAAAAAACAGAAAAGGCCAAACCGAAGAGAAATCATTGACTTATTATAAAGATCTTAAAGATATGACAAATGATGAATATACAACATTATTTGAAAAAAATAATGATTGTGGAATAAGCATAGAGCAAATCAATCAAAACTCTAGAATATGCCAACACAAACATTTTATGCTTAAAACTTCTATATTCTTTTTGATTCCAATGGTATTGTTTTTTCTTATTACAACCATACTTATTATTTGGCTTTAACAAATATTTTTTGATTTTTTAAATGCTGCAAGAAACAATGCACAAGATTATAAGTAGAAAAAAACAACTAGTAAAAATATGTTTTCTAAATTATATACATCAGATCAGAAAGGATAAACAATGGTTAAAATTGAACTAGAAGGAAGGGGTTTTGTAGGTGCATTGTTGAGTTTGAATCAGAAAAGTGATTATTCAACAAACATTTTTGAAATTTTATATTTCGCAATTACATATGGGTATAAAAGTCTTAGAAGAGCAAACTTTGCCGAAATGGCAAGAAGGCTAATAACGGTCTATGGTGCACTAGAAAAGAAAAAAACACCTCATGACTACAAATATGTAAAAAAATCATGTTATATAAATTCAAATTCAAATGAAAAAGCTTACATATCATATGTACTAGGAATGACTTTGTGCAAGTTTGTTGCAAAGAAAACACTTGGATTTGATATGTTGTTACATTACGACATGCTTGCTAATACGCATGGTTTTTCGATAAGCCGGAATTTATTATCAAATGAAAGACCAGACTTTATTGGTTTTGACAAAAAAAATAAACAATATTTAGTTATTGAAGCAAAGGGGCGTTCTGGCTCATTTGATAGTCGTGCAAACGCAGAAGGGAAAAACCAAACCGGAACTATTTTATCCATTAATAGACAAAACCCACTTAGAGTAGTTACGCAGTCTTATTTTGATCCTGAATTAAATGTTGTTTATGAAGACCCAGAACAAACAGAAGGGATCCACATTAAATTCGACTTTGACTTGGATAGTTTATATATTGATTGCATCAGAAACATATTTAAATCAGAAGAAAAGAGTTTAAAATCTTATAAAATAGACGACGTTAATTTCGTCGGGCAAGAAATATCAGGAACACCTTATTTTGTTGGTATTTTCAGAGAAGTTTTAGATAGTGGGAATAATCACCTGTCATCTATTTTAAAAACAGTCGAGAAAATGAAAGAAAAAAATAGTGATGAACAATTATACATAGGAGATGAAGGCATAATTCTTATGGATAAAGAAGTTTTACAAAAATATTCTTGTTAGGATGCTCTACTTATCAATATTGGAGATTATTATTGCTAACTAAATTTAGTCGCTTTAATAAATAGTATTTAATATTTTTAGTGCAATAAGTCTGTCATTTAATATACAAAAAAAGTTTTTAAATAGTAATAATAATTGTTTTTGATAAACTCTTACTATGACTAAATATTTCATGCACTATAGTTCACCCCTTGGACCATTTTATTTATTAAGTGATGGAGAGGCTTTAATCTTTGCAGGTTTTGAAACACAATTACCTCCATTTTTTAAAGATGAAAAATATGCTTCTTCACATAATTTAAAAATTTTTATTGACGCTAAGAATTGGTTAGATAATTATTTTGCTAAAAAAGACCTAGGTAAATTGCCACCAATTAAATTTATTGAAGGAACTGAATTTCAAAAAGCTGTATGGCAGGAACTTATTAAGATTCCATATGGAAAACTAACAACTTATAAACAAATTGGTGACGCGGTGAAGAAGACACTTAAAAAAGATAAAATGTCATATCGCGCAGTTGGGCACGCAGTTGGACAAAATCCTTTATCTATTTTTGTTCCTTGTCATCGTGTAATTGGATCAAATAATAGTTTAGTAGGCTACGCAGGTGGTTTACATCTTAAGGAAGCCTTATTACAATTAGAAGGGCATAGTCTTGATAAATTCAAAAGGTAGTAAGTATGAACAAACAAAAAAGAAAAGAAGAAAAGATTAAAACAAGAAAGATATATCGTTATTATCGTCCATTCTTTCGTTTAGTTAGAAAAATAGCAAAGTTCTTTAAACGTCGCCCAACTATTTTTAATTTAAATAAAGAACCACTTGATACTAATGCTCTATATTTATCTAATCACAGTGGCGCGAGTGGTCCTCTTGTTCTTTCTTTATATATGCCTATATTTATTATCCCTTGGGGTGCTCATGAAATGGTAGGTAACTACCGTACAAGATGGAAATATTTATATTATGTTTTTTATCAACAAAAGCTTAAATATAAAAAGTTTAAAGCTTTTATGATTGCAACATTTTTTGCAATTATTTCGAAGATGCTTTATCGAGGTATGCAGCTTATTCCTACATATCAAGACTTACGTTTTAAAAATACATTAAATCACTCAATTAATGTTCTTAATAAAGGATTAAGCATATTAATATTTCCTGAAGATTCAACTGATGGTTATGATGATGTTATTAAATCTTTTAATGCAGGTTTTGTTTTATTAGCAGAAAGATATTATAAAGAAACAAAAAAAGACTTACCTATTTATCCTTTATATTTTCTTAAAAGAAAAAATGCCTATGTTATAGGTTCAAAACAATCTGTTAGTACTTTATTAGACAAAGGCATGAATAGAGACGAAATAGCAAATCACTTTAAAAATATAACAAATAACTTAGGTGAATATTTAGACAAAAAAGAAATTTAACTTTTTTAGTTGTACTAAAAGAATACGTATTATTTTCCTAATTTACGCAAGAAATCACGCGTTCTTTCTTTTGCTGGATACTCAAAAATTTGTATCGATGTGCCTTCTTCAACAATAACACCATCTTCCATAAAAATAACTCGATCACTAACTTCACGTGCAAAATCCATTTCATGGGTTGCGATAATCAAAGTCATTCCTTCTTCAGCTAGTTTTTTTATAACTGCAAGTACTTCAGATGTCATTTCTGGATCAAGTGCACTTGTTGGTTCATCAAAGAGCATAATCCGTGGGTTCATTGAAAGCGCACGCGCAATCGCAACGCGTTGCTTTTGCCCACCTGAAAGTGTATCGACATGACGATGACTAAAATCACTCATCCCAACTTTCATTAAGTTTTCTGTTGCAATTAGTCTTGCTTCTTCTTTAGACA
>JAAYJX010000156.1 GCA_012522695.1 Erysipelotrichia bacterium | reverse complement strand
CCAGTAATTCCATTAATTGCTAAAATATTAGAAAAAACAATAGGTAGACCAGCTGAGCAAGCTAATTCGATAAAATTAACTATTATCGCTAAAGCGATAATGCCAAATAAAGCAATTATCATTTTTTGTTCATTAACGATCTTTTTGACGCGTTCAATTAATTTGCCTTTTTGTTTTTCGTCTGTTACTTCACATCCTTCTTCTTTTTTAACAAGAGTGTTTATGAATTTATATAAATTATATCCCCCTGCAGCAACTGCAAAAACTCCAACAATAATTCTAAAAACCTTATTAGCGGCAACAAGAGAAACAGCACTAATCCAAGCCATCATAAGGGCAAAATAAAATACTGCCGACGTTAATAAAAAGACTCCACCCAAAACAAAAATACGTTTTCGATCTTTTGTAGGTAGTAAAAGAGTAATTAAAAAGATTAAAACCCACATCGCGCACGGATTGAATCCATCAACTAGTCCCAAAACAACCGCAACCAAGCCTAAAGAAATAGTTTTAGGGTTAATAACCCCTAACAGGGGTAATTCAATCAAATCCAGTTGTGTGCGATCTATATCTTCATCATTTATTTGTTCTCCATTAATAAGCTTATTAACGACATCGACTTGTTCAGTATGTGAATATTTTTCAACAAAATAATTAATTTCATATTCAACTGTTTTGTTATGTCCTAAAAAACCTTTACCGCCTAAAGCTAAAAACGGAACTTCGTTTGTTTTTTTATTTATTAATATTTCACTAGCGTTTAAAAGCAATTCAACATTTTGCATGTAGTTTGGATTATTAGTGTCATTGTCTGTTGAATATTTTTCAATTGCAACATTGTCTCGATCTTTTTTAATTTTAATTAAAAACTTTTCTAATGCTGAACACGAGCTACAGTTTTCACTATAAAAAAAATGAAGCGTTACAGGAAAAGGATCTTCATTAATCGTAGGTGCTCTGCTAATAGGGGCAACGCGGTTAAATGAAGTTAAAAATATAACTGAAATAAGTGAAAAAAATATTGCTAAACGTTTTTTATTCATTTTGTATTGCTATTAGTTTTTTAGCTATTTCTTTATAAGATTTTTCTCCAATAAATTTAATTAATTCAACACCATTATTGTCATAAACAATTAAAACGGGTAGAGTTTTAAAAACACCGAGTTTTGCAATTTCTTGTTTATCATTGTCATAATCAAATTCTTGAAATTTAATCGTGTTAAATTCTTCTTTTAATTGTTGATACCGAGATATCATTATTAAACAAGAAGGGCACCATAAGGCCGAGATAATAACAATTTTCATTTTATTTCATTAATTTCCGCAATTCTAAAATAAGATATTTTAAATCTTTTTTATGAGTTAAATGGGACAAACTAACGCGAAGACTTGAATTCGCCCGTTTTTTGTTTTGAGTTAGTTGATAAATAACATGTGATATCGTTGTTTGACTTGTACAAGCTGTATGATTAGAAATATAGATTTCTTGTTTACTTAATTCTTTAACGACTTTACTACTATTAGTTCCTAATAAAGAGAAATTTAAAATATGGGGTATGGAGTTTAAAGGACTATTAATAACAACAGATGGATTTTTTTCTAATTGAATTCTTAAATAATCATTTAAACCTTGGACTTTATTATATTTTTGATCAAGTCCTTGATTAGCAAGCGATAAGGCTCTCCATAAAGAGCGAATTAAAGGAACACTCGGTGTTCCAGAACGATAATTTGAAGTGCTGCGGCCACCTTGGATTTGTTTAATAAGTTTAATATCTTTACGCTTAATGAGTGCGCCAATACCTTGTAATCCATAAAATTTATGAGCAGAAAAAGTCATTAAGTCAATAGCACTAAAGTTAATTCTTTCCTTACCTAAAGTTTGGGTGATATCGCAGTGAAAATAAGCACCAGCATTTCGAACTAATTTGGAAATTTGTTCTATAGGTTGTCTAACGCCTGTTTCTGAATTAAGAGAACTTAATGAAACAAAGGCAACATCAGGTCCTAAAAGTTCTTTTAAGTGTTCAAGATCAATTTCTCCGCTTTCGTGATGATTAACTAAATTAACGACAAACCCTTTTTTTGCTAAATCATTAAACGGGGCGACAATTGAAGAATGTTCTAAAGAAGAAGTAATGATTCTTTTTTTCTCATCTTTTAAATATTCGCTTAATCCTTTAATTACTAAGTTATTAGCTTCAGTTGCACCACTTGTAAAAACTATTTCATATTTAACTAAATTTAAGTGTTTTAAAATGCTTCTTTCGATGTTTTTTATTGCCTTTTTGTTCGTATCGCCGAGTGAATATAAAGCGTTTGCATTAGCAAAATATTGATAATTATCGAGTAAAAACTCTTTTAAAACTTCTACATTCGGCGGTGTTGTCGCACTATAATCTAAATAAAGCATAATAAAAAATTCCTTTAAATAACATTATAATTATATCATAAAAAGATGATTATTTTTCTTAATCGAAGAAAAAATGATTTCGCGTTTATTTAAAGTTTTTCTAAAATATCAGGGACTTCATCAAGCCACTTACCAGAAAATAATTCAATTGAACCAGCGTCAGTTAAAGTCGCTAATTTTGGTTCAATCGGAACACGTCCTAAAACTTTCAAATTATATTGTTTACTTATTTCTTCTAGATGGCTTTCACCAAAAATATAATAATTTTTATTATTATCTGGGCATTTAAAATAAGACATATTTTCAACGACACCAATAATAGGAATATTCATCATTTGCGCCATTTTGACAGCTTTTGAAACGATTAAAGAAGCTAATTCTTGTGGTGAAGTAACGACGACTAAGCCATCAAGTGGTAAAGATTGAAAGCTCGTTAATGCGACATCACCCGTTCCAGGCGGCATATCAATAAACATAAAATCAATATCGTGCCATAAAACGTCTTCATAAAAACTTTTAACCATATTACCAACAATCGGTCCACGCCAAATAACTGGATCAGTAACGTCGTCTAATAATAAATTAATTGAAATAACTTCAATCCCGGTTTTTGTTTGAAGCGGCAAAATTCCTAATTCATTACGATAAACTTTGTCCTTGAGGCCAAAAAGTTTCGGAATTGATGGTCCTGTAATATCGCCGTCCATAATTGCCACATTATAATCACGACGCTTCATTAAAACGGCAAGCATTGAAGTAATAATCGATTTACCAACTCCTCCCTTGCCACTAATAACGCCAATAATTTTATTAATTTTACTATTTGGGTTTAATTTTGCTT
>JAAYJX010000155.1 GCA_012522695.1 Erysipelotrichia bacterium | reverse complement strand
TTTTATCAATTGGTTTATTCGTTTCTTTTTATGTTTATGTTGGTCTTTTCTTTGAGCCTATTCAACAAATTGCTGAACAATTTAATTCGTTACAAAATGGTTTTGCAAGTGCTGAAAAAATCTTTACTCTTTTAGATACAATTCCAAGTGTTCTTGATGAAGAAGACGCCCTTACTTTAGAAAATATAAAAGGTGAAATTGAATTTAAAAATGTTTGGTTTTTTTACCTTGAAAATGAATGGGTCTTAAAAGACGTTTCCTTTAAAATTAAACCTAATGAAACGATTGCTTTTGTCGGCGCGACAGGAAGTGGTAAAACAACGATTTTACAATTACTCGTAAGAAACTATGATATTCAAAAAGGTGAGATCCTTATTGATGGGGTTAATATTAAAAAGATTAAACGTTCTTGTCTAAGAAGTTTTATTGGACAAATGCTTCAAGACGTCTTCTTATTTAGTGGAACAATTAAAGAAAACATTACTTTAAAAAACGAGGAAATTAATGACGAGGAAATTGAAAAAGCCGTTAATTACGTTGGTTTAGACCACTTTTTAAAGAGATTTCCTGAAAAACTTGAAAGTGTCGTTCAAGAAAGAGGCGCAAATTTTTCTAGTGGCGAACGGCAACTTATTTCCTTTGCTCGCGCGGTTGTATATAAACCAACAATTATGACTTTAGATGAAGCCACTGCTAATATCGACTCTGAAAGTGAAGCAATTATTCAAGACTCACTCCATAAGATGATGAACATTTCCACGATGCTTATTGTCGCTCATCGTCTATCTACCATTAAACATTGTGACCGTATTTATTTAATGCAAAAAGGCGAGATCAAAGAAGAGGGAAACCATCAAGAATTATTAAAACAAAAAGGTCTTTATTATCATTTATATAAATTACAATACGACCAAAAAGATAATTAAAAACTTGTATTAATTAATGTAAACTTTTTTCGTGTTTTTTTATTCTTCAACTAAATATAAATCAGTTCTAAAAGTATAATTAGGACCAGCTTCGTAAATATGAAAACGAAGTGAAAGAGTTTCTAGTGTTTCAACATCACTATTACTATATTCATTAACAATTAAAAGAATAATTACTTTATGCAAACGATAAGTTGCATCAAAACGATATGAATCAGGTTGATTATTATTCGTACCAATATATTTCATATCAAATGATATATCTTGATTAGATGTTTTTAATGAAAAATCGATTTGAAAGTAAGTATCACCAGGATAATCTCTAACAACATTGTTTGTTGCGTCTTTATAAGTTTCTTTACTAATTTCTGTATATTTAGCTTCAGCCTTTTCAACTAAACCAACGAGACTTATTTCTTCGCTAAGTTCTTCGCTTTGAAAAGTTCCTTCTATAAGTGGAATATGATACCTACTAGCTAATGTCGGCCAACAACTTGTCATTAAAAAGGTTGTTAGTATTAATAAAAATGTTTTTAAGGTTAGTTTTTTCATACCATTTATCTTCTCATAAATTTGTCTTATTTTCAAATTTTCTTCAATAATTTTATCACTTTGTTCAATGACAAACTTAATGCAACAACTATAAATATTTTATAACTAAATTGGCTCCTACCGCTATGAAAGGAGGAAAACTATGCTGAAGAAGCATTTTACTTTAAATGATCGCATAAATTTAAGAAGCAGCAATGCAAAATGTATCATATATAACATTTCTGATTCATCCATACACTCTGGATCTAAATCACATAACTTGCTTGATTGGTAAAGTTTAATTAATTACAACACTATTAATTATCGTCCCTATAACTAAAACGGCTATAGGCATGAGTTTATTCTTTTTCATATTATCCTCTTTCTTACGGTTTAAGTGCAGTAATTGGAACTACAATTACGCCATCTTCTCTTTTATAATAAGCCTTAGTTAAACCACATATTACTACTAATGCACTTGGCTTGCTTGTGTTTTCATTATTAACAAAGTAGTTGTTAATTTTTAAAAGATTTTCTGCAGCATCATCAATTTGACTTGCTCCTAATTTAACTTCAATAGCAATCCATCTACCATCATTTAGTTCAACAACAGCATCTAACTCATGATTCGTATCATGATGTTTATAGTGATATACCTTTCCCCCAATGCTTTCTGCATATATTTTTAAATCTCTAATTACTAGTCCTTCAAATAAAAACCCAAAATATTCTAAATCATTTAATAACATTTCCTTTGAAAGACCTAAAGCCGCAACAGCTAGTGATGGATCAACAAAATGTCTTCTAGGAACTCTCGCAACTCTAGTACTAGACCTATAGTTCGGATTAAAAGCATTCTGGTTTTCTATTATAAACAATCTTTCTAAAATGTCGATATATTGAACGAGAGCATTTCTTGATAAACTTTCTTCTTCATATTTATTAATGTCATTAAGCAAAACTTTATTACCAGCAAGCGTGCTTTCATTTCTAGCTAATGACCTTAAAAGCGCTTCAAATTTGCCTTTATCTCTATCAATACCATCTATCTTATGAATATCCTCTTCTAATAAAGCATTTAAATAGTGTTTAGATATTTCACCATAATACTTTGAATCTACTTTGAAATTGGAAGGCCATCCTCCCTTAACAACTAATTCAATCAGCCCCTCTAAAGAAGCTTGCTTTATTAAACTATTTTCAATTTTATTGTCAA
>JAAYJX010000154.1 GCA_012522695.1 Erysipelotrichia bacterium | reverse complement strand
TGTCCTATCTAGTCAATAACAATAGGACAATTTGTCCTCATCATTAAAATATAGACAGACAATGTGTCTATTTATATTACCAATATAGGAAATTCAACTCTGTCCATTTTTTTATTAAAAAATCCCCTTTTTTACTTTACCCTCTTTAGGCAAAATTATAGGGGAAGTTTCATTTTTCTGGGTTAGCGCGTTGCATACAATACAAATGAAAACATATCGTTCAATCGTGCAACCCCTTTAGGCAATCGTTCAACCATTGCTATCTACTTAAACAAACAGTTGTTCTATGCATTTTTACTGTTTTAGTCGTTCGTTTAAATCATTAAAGTCAATTTCTTCTGTTTCATTAATATCATCGAATGCTGCATCGAATTCTTTCAATAAGGAATAGTTTTCTTCTGTAGTATGGCCGTCTTCTTCTATATCCATTACTAAGTCTGTAATTTTTGATAATAAAACATCCATTACATCATCAATATCATTGGCGGTAATTCTAGTGATTTTCAATCTGGGTAATACATAATTTTTAATTAAAGTAATCGTTTCGTTTGATAGTTTGCCCATAGTTCTTATTTTCCTTTCTTTTTACTGCTTGTTCGCCACACACTAACAACATAATTGGTTTTTGGATTTATCGATGTTGTTATCATTTTACCAATTCTTTTATATGATGGCTTTTTGTTCTCATATTTTGTCTTTGTGATTTTAATTGGTTTTGTAAACAAGTTAATCGGAACATCTTTCTTAGATATCTTCCGATCTTTTTCGACCACCCTATTTTGGGCGTGCGATCTAATAATATATTTTCCCAAACTCATTGGTCTTGTGTATTTCTTCGCCATCTTTCGTTTTGGTTTTAACAACCAAATAATTAATCCCATATTTTTCATCTACTTTCTTTATATAAATTTATCGAGCAATCACGTTTTACAATAACAAGATTCGCTTGCTAAACTTAATTTATATAAGAGTAGGATATTAATCCGGTCCAGTTGACAATACTGCAACGAATTAACCATAAAGTTGAAATATTAGCAACTATTTATTCGTAAATAACTCAATTTCCTCCTTGTCATCTTCTTTATAGACTAGCTTATATTCACTATATTTCTTTGTTGTTAGTAAATACTCTACTAATGAAAATAAAGACGCAAATAATAGAATTAGAACTATATACCAATATTGCTTAAAATTACTATGTAGAACACATATTCCAATCGAAAGTGGTAGTAATGACATGTAAAAATTTACCATTGAAAAAGTATGAGGCAATATTTCGTTATCGTATATTTCTTCTTTTATACTCGTCTGATGCGTTAAAAATGTAAATAAAATAATAACTACATAAGTAACAATGCTCAATAACAAGAACGCCAGCATTGTTTCTGTGTTTTTATCAATAGGGGTTTCCTTGAAAACTAATAATATAAATGACGAAATAACTAAAGATAGTACACAGAAATGAAGCATTAAATTCGCAACGAAATATTGGTTTTTAGGTTTTTCGATTTTATAATATATATCATCCAGATAATTGACAATAAAAGTCTTAGTAACACCAAATTCCGTTTTATATAATTGATACCCTGTGATTGGAATAACGAATAAAATAAATAGCCAAAACCCGGATGCCTTAGATAAAAAGAAAGCAATAATCGTAGTTAGAACAAAGGCAAGTAAAATAATTATTAAAAGTGTAAACGGATTTTCAAATTGAGTAGTATATATTTTAGTTTCAATAGGTTGACTCGCCTTAATAACGTTATATTCTGGATTTGAAGCTAATATGTGAATTTTCTTTTTTTCTGCAAGCGAATAATATAAATCATTAGCAGTAATCTTAAAATATTCGGCAGCTTGATGTACTTGTTCTGTCGACATTGTTGTCGTCATTTTCTTCCATTTTGACAATGTTGTTTTGTCAAGATTATTATCTCTAGCATATGCACTATTCGTGATATTGCGTTTTTTTAGTTCTCGAAAAAAGTTATTATGAATAATTTAACTTCTTGTTAAGTTACTTATTTCTTTTTTTTCGTCTTTCATTCTAAAACTCACTTATTAAATTAATTCGATAATTTTAACATCAACTTCGTGCAAAAGTATAATCAATCACATCAACATATTTAATTATACAATTTAATATGACTTTTTGATATTTCTTAGACGAGTTTCACTATCTGCTTTAAATGAAAACGCAGTTGAGTAAATATCTTTTCAAATGATTTTTTTTCATTCCTTTTCTTTAATCATACTTATATTATCTAATAAAAAATGTGACATTTTAAATAGTTCAATCGCCATTATCTACTTATTTATTTTTTTAAAACTAGTTAAAAAGACCCATATAATGCCAATAATAAAAAGACATCTTGTATTTAGTTACAAAATGTCCTTTTTTCGTGAGTGGCTTAGCACGTTCCATACAATACAAATGAAAACGTAACGTTCAATCGTGCAACACCCCAAAGTAATCGTTCAACCATAATAATTTATTTTGCAGACAACCAATTATATGGTTATTGCACATAATAGCGTGTTTGGCTGCGAAATAAAACCTGTGCCAAATTACAAAAAACAATAATAAATGCGAAAATGTGTCACAAACTTCAAAATGTTTTGAATTTGTGACAGATAAATGATATATTTGTATTATGGAGGGTTTTATGAATAACATCTTACGATCTAATTACATTAACAAGATTAGAGACTATTACGATTCAAATTTAATCAAAGTTTTGACCGGGGTACGACGATGCGGCAAAAGTGTTTTATTAGGGCAAATTAAAGAGGATTTGTTAGCACTAAAGATAACGGATAAAGAACACATGATTTCAATTAATTTTGAAGATGTTTCGTTTGCTAAAATTAACACATACTTAAAACTAAATACATATATTCTCAAACAAATTAAAGATGAGCAAAAGTATTTTATTTTTTTAGATGAAATTCAACATATCAAACAGTTTGAAAAAACTTTAGCGTCCTTGAAAGCTACGCAACATGTATCGATTTTTGTAACTGGTAGTAATTCCAAACTATTGTCCGGACGACTTGCAACATTACTTGTTGGCAGATGCCGTGAATTTAAAATAATGCCTTTTTCATATGAAGAATATTTAGCGTTTCATAAACAAAACAATCTTCCACTACCAAGTGAGCCTTTACTTGATTATCTGCGTTATGGCGGCATGCCACAACGTCTTGATTATAAAAACGAAAGCGATATTAAACATTATTTAGATTCAGTTTATAGTGGGATTGTGAACAAGGATATATGTGGGCCGAAATCAAAAATCAACAAAGAAAACTTCAATCTCATCGCAAAATATATAATTGCGAATTCCGCCAAAGAATTTTCTGCAGAACGAATAGCCACTTACTTTTTAAAAAATAATAATGAAGATGTAAATAAAAGAGCTATCTATCGTTATTTACATAAAATGGAAGAAGCTTGTTTAATTACAAGAGTAAAACGCTATGACATTGCCGCAAAAAGAACATTAAAATCAATTGAAAAACAATTTGCAATCGATAATGGGTTCATTCTTTCATCCAGCAGTGGAGAAATCATTTCATCTTCACACGCCCTTGAAAATTTGGTTTTTAACGAACTACTATATCGCGGATACGAAGTAAGAATCGGCAAAACATATAAAGGCGAAATTGATTTTGTAGTTATGAAAGATAAGAAAAAATGCTTTCTCCAAGTTACTTATCTCTTAAGTGATGAGTCAACTATTAATCGAGAGTTTGGAGCATTTGATTCTGTTAGAGATCCTGCACCGAGATTTATTATAAGTTTAGACAAAGTCAACATGTCAGGGAGAGGTGTTACACATCTTTACATTGAAGATTGGTTAAAAGGCACAAAAGACTTAATTCTTTTATAAATGTGTCACAAACTCTTGTTTTGTTTGACTTTGTGACAGATGTTTAATACTTATGATATAAATTAAAACGGTATCAATTAATTTTAAAATAAATATTTTTACCTTTTTTATAACGATATTAATAGAATTTAAAAAAATCCTTTTTATTTTATTCTCTTTGAGCAAAATTTTGGGAAGTTCGACTTTATTCTTTTTGCGACATCGTCGCAAAAACCCCTCCACATCTTTCATTTTACTAATTTGTGGTGTCTTACTTTACTGATTTGTGATGCTCTAATTGTAAACTAATTGATAAATGATGATTATATTTTTTACATGTTCCGAAAACAGCGGCTTTGTTCACCGTTTTTGGAGTTTAAAATAAAACGATGATAATAGTAACCTTCATTTAAAAAACAGCTCCCTTCTTGGGTGGGTGTTTCTATTATACCGCTCTCCAAGATTTGGAAGCTAATTCAATTTGATGGGTTAGCACTTTGCATACAATACAACTCTAAACATATCGTTCAATCGTGCAACACCTTAGGTCAATCGTTCAACAATTACTATCTACTTAGCAAACAGTTATTCTAAACATTTTTTACTGTTTTAGTCGTTCGTTTAGATCTTTGAAATCAATATTTTCCGTTTCGTTAATTTCATCTAGAGCGTCATCTAGTTCTTTTAACAACCTATAATTTTCTTCAGTTGCGTTACCTTTTGTCTCAATTTCTTCAACTAAACCGGTGATGTTTGCCGCTAGAATTCCAAATATTTCTTCAATGTCTTCTTCTGTTATTTTCGTAACTATAATTTCGGAAACTATATATTTTCTTAACATTTCAATCGTTTCTTCTGATAGTTTAGTCATTTTGGTATTACTTTATCCTTATTGTTTATTTGTCGTTTTGAACTTATTATAAATTCGAAAAGCGCTCCTTATTATTTTTTTATATATAATACGTTCTTTCCTTCACCGGAAGGTTCAATTAAATCATTCGCTCTTAGTTTGTTTAAGAGTTCAACGGCTTTTGTTTTCGAAATGCTGAGTAAGTTTTCAACATCTTGACGCGTTATTTCAACTTTAACATCTAACATGTTTAAAATTCTTGTTTCCTCGTTCATATTACGGTCATCAAATAAAACGTTTGGTAATATTACTTTTATAAACGACTCTTTAATAACAAAACGTGGTTTCCTTTCATAATCAAAGTAAGCCAAGTTAATTCTTCTTATTCCTGTTCCAAATCTTTCAATAATATTTAGTGTATGAAACACATGAGAAACCGCCATGTTTCGCGGAATTGATAAGTTGTCTTTTAAATAATTTTCTTTCGTTATCCCGCTTGGCAAACCACCAGGTGAAATTATTTCAATCCGGTTATCAAACATCTCGATCTTAATGTGGGCGTTAATTAAATAATTCCGATGAGCAATTGCGTTTGCGACACTTTCACGAAATGCTTCGTATGGTATTGATACTTTTTTAACTCTATTTAAACCTTCTACAACATCCACTTCCGGAAAATGCTTTTTAAACATGTTCAATGTTTCATCGTATTGCGTTAAAATTGAAATTCCTGATAGCACTTTGCGATCAAGAAAAATAGATATCGAACTACCAAAACGGGCAATATCAATACCGGTGTTATTAAATGAATTACTATCGGCGAGTAGTTCTGCCGCAATGTTGTATTTGTTGTTAGTGAAAAGGCCAAGTGTT
The DNA here is from genome assembly GCA_012522695.1 of Erysipelotrichia bacterium. GTDB lineage: Bacteria > Bacillota_I > Bacilli_A > RFN20 > CAG-826 > UBA1424. The sequence continues at coordinate 638 of JAAYJX010000154.1, read as the reverse complement.
ACTAAAACATCTTTATCAAAATTTTCAACCGGCCTAACAGTATTTAATTTTTCCTTTAAAACACTAAACTCTAAATTTGTTTCGTCTGTCGCAATTTGATCATACGACATGTTTTTGCCTTTAAGCGATAATTTCATTAAGGCAGTTTGATCAACCGGCAGCGTTGATGTATCACTTCTTTGATAGGCTTTACCTTTGTATAAGTATGGTGTATTAAGTCCTGGGTAAATAACTATTTCCAGTATGTGTTTATTACTAACTAAAATAACATTAATATCAAAGCGCGGACGCGGTGCAATTGTATCATTAATACGGTGTTCAATCTCAAGTTTACTCGTTGCAAAGCTATCTACACCAATAATTTCACCGTTTTTTTCATCAACCCCAATAATTATTTTCCCGCCATCATAATTTGCAAATGCCGACACACTTTTTAAAAGATTATCAGTGTATTCACGTTTTAGTTCCATATGTTTATTTTCTACGTAAATTAAGTTCATATTTATCACCCCTTCATATTTTACCAAACAAGTTTTCAATTAGCAACGAATAATTTTAATTCGTTCGCATTTTCGGTCGAATGTTTTTTGTTCGTTCACAAACTCGTTCGAACAGTTGGCAGTAACGCGTGTTTTATA
>JAAYJX010000153.1 GCA_012522695.1 Erysipelotrichia bacterium | reverse complement strand
GTTTTTCGCTCATTTGGAAATCCTCTTGCAAGTATACAACAATAAGCCAAATGGTTTTTGTCCTATTACTAATAATCATAGCCCATAAAAGAAAAACAACTTTATCGTTGTTCCGTTTTGATAAATGTCCTTAAATGTTAGGACACGTAAGCACTTTTAAGACTAAATGTTAGGACACGTAAGGTCTCAAAAACAAAAGAAAAGATGGCCAAAGCCATCAACAAACTCATTTTGGAGTCTTTTTAATTTATGTAAATGCCGTAGTGGAGAACGAATTTCTTCTTTCTGATGTAGTATGTTTCTTCTTCAAGAAGTATATCATCATCCATATTCTGAATAAGAGAAAAATCACCAGCATTTCCTAATACGAAAGTAATGTGCTCTCTATCGTGTATAATTACCCTACTAAACACCTTACTTAATGGAAATTCAGATAGTGAGGAGATAATGTGGTTATAAGGCGTTAAGGTTTTCTTAAATTGATAAAGATAATCGGAAATATTAGTGGCAGTGGAGATCATGTTTTCTAAAGCTACTTTTCTAAGATATAAAGGTTTAAGTTTTTCTTTATATGCTTTATTAACTTCGCGATAAAATTCATCATCGATGTCTTTGTATTTTTTAAATTTTGCTTGTAAAACATCAATTTTTTCCTGCAATTCCTCAATTTCTTTCTGCTTTTTTAAGACGTCGTTCTTTTCGCTAAAGGAATCCTCTAATAGTTTATAGAAGCTATTTTTGTTTGTGATAACTTTATTGATCATCTTTAAAGTTGCAATATCAATAACATCTAATGGTAGGTCATCATTTTGGCATTCTTTCCTAGAACGATTAGATGCACAAGTGAAGATTCTTCTTTCTGAAGATTTTCCTCTATTGTTGATTTTAAAGTTGTAATTTTTACCACACTTTCCGCATACATAAAGACCAGAATAAATTGATTTATTTATGCAGATTTTGCCTTCTCTTTTATCATCGTATTTATTAGATTTTTGATATTCGATTGCTTTCTTTTTTAGTTTTTCGTTAGCGGCAAACCATACTTCTTTACTAACAATAGCAGGATGATTGTTTTCAATTAAGAGAGTAGGTAAGGTTCCGTTATTTTTTATTTGTTTTCCTCTTACTCCTTCAATGAATGTCTTTTGAAGATAACAAGCACCCATGTATTTTTCATTATGTAAAATCTTCCTGAATGCTTGAAAGCCCCATTCTTTAGTGAATCTTGGTTTGTAACCATATTCTCGTAATTCCTAATTACTGTAAGAAAATATTAACAACTGTTTGTTTGGGTATAAAAAACATTGTTTATAACAAACAAGGTCAAATGATGTATAATGGCTTTAAATATGTGGAAAAAGAAAAATGCAATCAAATCTCTAAACTGGTCTTTATCTATTTCTTCTTTTATTGGGGCGCTTTTATCTTTTATATTACTTCCAAGTAATTTTTGGTGGATTGGGCTAATTATATTTGTAGCAACATTTATAATAGTATTTTTTACAATATATTTAGTTTTAAGATTCAAGAAACGCCACAGAATCTCTGGTAGAGGCTCAGTTTTTATTGAATCTAGGTATGGTAATGTTTTAAATATAAAAAAAGATAAACGTGAAAAATCAAAACCGGTTATTGTAATTCCTGTTAATTCTTCGTTTGACACTATAGTGGAAGATAGCCCAAGCATTGTAGATAGAATTGTTGAGGGGACTTCGATTCATGGACAATGGTTAAGACAATATGCTTCAACACCTGAATTATTAGAAAAACTTGATAGGGATATTAGTCAATTTATTGCTAACAAACATTGGATTCCTATTAAAGTGTTAGACAATAAAAGAGGCAAGAAAGATGTTTATCCTCTAGGAAGCTATGTATTCATTGAAACAAACGATTGTATCTTTTTGTTATTCGCGCTAACTGAATTTAACGAACATAATAAAGTTGTAAAAAAAGATGCCGAGGAATTTACTATCTTAATGAAAAAACTTATGGATATCACTGATGAATGTGCTGGTAAACACGTCTATATTCCTGTAATGGGAACAAAAATTGCTCTTTTTGGAATTGATGATTTAGCTTCATTTGAATATATAAAGAATGCAGCCTTAAATAAAAAATGTTCCTTGAGGGCGTCTATATCTATCGTCATCTTTGAAGAGTCTAGAGATAAAGTCTCTATCTATGATTAAGGAGATTAAGTTATATGAACCATAGAGTATTTATAAGTTTTAAAAAAGAAGATCGTCGATATAAAGATGCGATTGTTAAAAGACTTGAAGAAAAAGAAATACAAGTTAATCACTTAGACGAAACAATTCAATCAGACAATATCGATTATGTAATGCAACAAATTCGAGATAAATGGCAAGGATCAACAACAGTTACTGTATTTTTGATAGGCGAACACTCATCAGAAAACGAGGATGTTGATATTTATGGAAGAAATCACCAAAGCTTTATTATTAGGGAATTAAGATCGGCTCTTTCGGATAGGGATGGTAATCCTCGCGATGGCATTCTTGGCGTAGTTTTGCCAGAAATGGAACAAAAAGTTTATGGTGGTTCATATAAATGCGAACATTGTCAACAAGTGATAAATGTTGTTAATATAAACGATTCAACTGTGATTAGGGAGTTCTCCAAGAATTATTATTTAAAAGCAGATCAATGTGGACATTATTGCGAAGATGGACGTTTTTGTGTTTTGTGTCGATATAGTGAATTTATGAATGACCCTGAAAAATATATTGATAGAGCATATGATAAGATTAATGAACCAATTGCTAAGTGTGTAACTTATAAAGGAATTAATCATCAAGGAAACTATTAGTTCACTATTCAAATAGGAAATTATTATGGCAAATTCAACCGAAAGAAAGGGAATTCATCATATAGGCGAAATAGCAGAAAGTGGTGGATGGTTATTTCGCGAACAGCTAACAAATGATATCGGCATTGACGCCCACATTGAGTTTATTGATTCATCTAATAAACCAAAACAACTAATTGCCTTACAAATAAAATCTGGTAGTAGTTGGTTTGAAGAAAGGACTAAAGATTATGTTGTTTTTCGTAATATCGACGAGAGGCAATATTCATATTGGACAATGAACTCTTTACCTTGCATTATAGTTCTGTATAATCCTAATGATAATACTTGTATATGGCAGGAGTTATCAAATAAAACAATAGAAAAAACAAAAAATGGTAATGGGAAAGGTTACTTTGTTAAAATCCCACTTAACCAGATTTTTTTAGATTCTTCATCAAATGAAAAATTGCTTTCATTAACTAATCTTCCTGAACATATCGTAAATTATAATTTCCTGTTATCTCAAAAGGTGTTTATGGAAGTGATTAACAATGGTGGGGTTGTAAAACTACATTCATATGAATGGGTAAATAAATCTAGCGGCAGGGGCGAAACCGAACTAATAATAGATGATGGTAATGAAATAAAGAAATATTCTTATCCCTATTGGTTTCCTTTTACTCCATACGAAGACGTTTTTCCGCGTTTATTTCCTTGGGCTTCTTTTTCTGCCGACGAGGAATTTTACCAAGATAGTGATGAAACACTGTGGAAAGATTTAAATTGTTGGTATGACAAAGAAGAAGATGATTGGATTGTTGTAGGAGAATCTTTTGAAGAATTTCGCAAAAGTCTTAATCCAATGAGGAGTGTTGACCATGCTGGTGAAGTTGCTGAATATATGTTGATTCTTGCATTAAATGATTTAGCGAAATCATTTTTAAGAGTTGATGAATTCTTATCTAATGACCAACCATATAATTCTACTAGGCCAAAAGAAGAGGATGATTATTAATGAATATTAAGTTATCTGAGTATAAAAATCCAAATACAATTTCGGACGAATACGAACTAGATCCAACACAAGAATATGTACTAATTGATTTTGAATCAGAATTAAAAATGCAATCAGCCATTCTAATGTCTTTTCAGATAATGGGTGCTCCGCCAGCCATCAAAAATTATCACGCATGGTTATATAAAAATGGTTTCAATATTAATTCGCCAAATCCAACCAATGCATTTGTATCTTCTTTTTATGGAAATAGGCCTTTGTGGATGACAGATTATTCACAAGGCATTGTTGTTAAAGTTGATGGAGAAGACGACTATTACATTGTTATGGAATGTAGTTCAAAGAATAAAGGCTATAAACATTCGAGAGTCATTTTGACATTAGGCGGATGTTTGTAAAGGTTCCTGGTTTTAAATATTTTTCAGATTAATTCACATACAAACTGCATTACCTTGTCAGATAATAACAATTATAAATGAATGAGTGGTTTGGGCTTTCCTAGCAAATTAAAAACATTAAGACGCAATACATCATTACTCAAGAAAACTCGCTTTGAAATGATGAAAAATTAGGTTTTTTTGCAAGCTTTAGAGATGGGTATTATTATTGAATTGTTGTTATAATACGCATCACTATATTAAATAAAGAAAAAGACACTCATTTGCTTTACGTGTCTCGAGCATTATACTAGAGAGTGTTTTTTATTTTTGATGACAAAAGATTATTCTGCAGGTTTAGCAATGGAAAAAAGTGGCAGAATCATCTCGGTATTTAAAGGCAATACTAAGTATATTGGTGTTGGAAAAGTTCTTTTGGATTTAGCAATAGAACGCGGTGGCTGCAAACTTGAATGTAATGACGTCCAAATGCTTCGTTACATATACGGTAGGAATGGCTTCGTTCCTGTTTCTACAAGTCCACTTGACGAGAATGACATTTATTATACTATTTTGAAAGCTAATGAAGATGACGAAAATCACGGTACCAGACTTATTTTTTGGATTTTTGATAAAGGGCTGAAAGAAAAATACGATTCAAATAAGGGGGAAGTTCATATTAACTTCAGTAAAATAAAAGAATTTAATGCTGAAGATGAAGCGGAAGAATTTAGGGATTCTATACTTCAAAATATTTGTAACCCAACTGAGGAATTGAAAGAGTATATTTTAAAAATAATTGACGATTATATTTTTTCTAGCAAATGATAAATGTGTGCATATAAAAAATGCATCCGGTGAACCATATAGGCGATCCTTATATTGGATTCAATGTATTTGCTATCGCTTATAAAGGTTGATGGATTTGGAGCGTCGAAATACAATAACCTTATGGTTTCTTATTTGGCTCAAACGCATCAACTGAATATGGATTATGATTACGCTGTCTAATAATTACATTAGTAAAATTAGAAAAGACAATTTGTTTGCTGACGAGATAAAAAATGAATTGTTTGTCTCGATTCTTTTAAACAAATTTGTTGATTCAAGCGTTTTTATCTTAGGAAAAGAAGGGCAATATCCAGATATGTATTTAGCGGATGGAAACTATGGATATGAGATTACTCAAGCCGATTTAGATGAAGATTTGAATCATAAAAGATTGTTTAGAATGATGCAGGAATCTAATTATCTTTTTGAATCGTTAAAAAGTAAGGCTTTGTTTGAAAATTTTGAACTAGGACAATATTCATTTATCACTAACAGTAATGGTTATATTGTTAGTATTTCTTCTTCGGATAAATATTTTGGGAAAGAACGTTTTTATTTTTTGCCTGTTTTACAAAAAATTTTGAAAAGAAATTAAAAAAAGCTTAATAAAGGAAATTATTCAAAATGTGACAAAGTGTTTCTGATTGTTGAAACATTTGGTCGTTTTAAAACTCTTGATGATATTAAAATAATTTGCAATTCCAACCATGATTTGGATTAAGCCTTGTAAAAATGTTAAAAAATTAAATATGCTTAGTCTGCCTAAGATACTTTTGTTATAATTCTTAAGATAGGAATGATTATGATATACAAAATTAACAATTTTTCGTTAAAATCTTTTAAAAATTATACCACACCAAACAATATGTTGTTTAAAAAGAACAATGTGTTCTTTGGTTATAACGGCAAAGGAAAAACATCTTTGGCCAAAGGGATCGAGAAAGAAATTAGAGATATACAAGGGATTAACGACAATGAGTTTAGAATATTTTCAAAAGATTATTTAAAACTAAAACTTGTCAACGATAAAAGAAGAATTAAAGGGGTCAAGGCTGTTTTTGGAAATAAAAATGTAAAAAACGATGAGGAAATTGAAAAACTAAAAGAAAAAATACAGGATACAACGGTTTTATCTAATGAAATTATTTCAAACCTAAAATCGATTGATTCTTTGATTAAAACTATCGAAGATGGGATAAGAGGATCAAAAAAGATTCGTCATGTTTCTGTCACTAATCATGAGGAGTTGGCGAATTTTAAAGCTACTTTTCAAAATATGAAGGCAACGGCATTGAAAATTACAACCGTAGATAAACTTGAAACCATCAATGTAGAATTTGATTTTGAAAGAGCTAAATTAGATTTAGAATCATTACCAACTATTGATTTATTAAATCTAACAGATGATTTAAATACAGCATCAAAAATAGTTAATAGCCCATATAAGATGGAGGATATTCCGGCCACGAAAGTGCTTGACTGGATTGAACAAGGAATATTACTGAATAAAGAGAGAGAAAAATGTTTGTTTTGTGGATCTGAGTTAACTAATTATGACAAAATTGTAGAGAATTTTAAAGAATTCGTTAATTCTACTAAGCAAAAAGATGAAAGATTGTTAATTAATTTTTTTGAAGTCCTAAAAAGTGAGATACTCAAAATTGAAAATTTTATCAGCCACGAACAAAGATTCGAAAACTGTGGCATTAATATCTCTTCACAAATCAAAGCACTTGCTGAATATAAAGATAGGCTTTGTTATTTCAAGGAAAGAATTGATGATAAACTATCAAACTTTGAGTCTTTAATTCCTATTGAATTTGGTGATATTGAAATTAAACGAACCATTGCATCTGGCGCTTTGTTCGCAATTAAACATATAGTTTCTGATTCCATAACGAGATTGACCAAGGAAGAAAGCAAATTTAATGACTTGTTAAAAGGATCAATTGCAATAAAAATTTTGAGCAATAAAAAAATTAATGAACTAGCCAAAGAAACAAACGAAAAGATAGTTAAACTAAAAGCTATTGACGAGTCTAATTTGCTACTTAATAGTCAAATAAGAGATTTGAGAAATAAAGTTAAAGCGACTAATGATTTCGCAATTTTTATCAATGGCGTTTTGCTCGACTTAGATTTTAAGTTTAAATTAGATATTATTGAAGAAGATTATCGCATTACTCCGTTAAAAAGTGATACTGAAATCGATATCGATGAAATTAGTGAGGGTGAAAGGAATCTTTTGTCGTTGCTTTTCTTTTATTTTGAGTTGTTCGACGATGATAAACAGATTCATTTTAAAGAAGACATAAGGTACGTTATTGTAGACGATCCTCTTTCCAGTTTAGATGATAACAATCGCGCTTATTTAATTTCTGTCATACAATTATTATTCAAGCAGAATAATGTTCAAGTTTTTGTTTTTACACATGATTGGGACGCCTATTGCCAACTTTTGTATAATGCAGACAAAAATAATTTTGGTAGTTTTGAAATAAAAAAAGATAGCAACGGTGTTTCGAATGTAGAAATAGGAAAACCAACAATCACACCTTACGAACATGATTTCTTTGAATTATTAGATATGTCCAATAAAACTGCTGATTCATTGGATGATTGCGATATTTATCATTTACCAAATTGCATGAGAAGAGTATTGGAGTCTTTTTTGAAATTTAAAGTACCGAATAGTTCCCCAACAAATAAAAACGTTGCTAATGTTAGCATAGGTCTCTTCAACAAAGATACTTTAGAAGCCAAAGAACAAACCAAATTAATGGCATTACTTTTAGTTATTAATTCTCAATCGCATAAAGCGGAAAGAAATATCGAAGAAGTATTTAAAGCGTTAAAGTTTTTAATTTCTAGAAGTGAAGT
>JAAYJX010000152.1 GCA_012522695.1 Erysipelotrichia bacterium | reverse complement strand
TAACAGATACGCATGCGATTAGTTTTGACTTAGTAACAGAAACGATGTTACAAACAGGCCAAGATATAAAAAAAGAATATCGTGAAACAGCTAAAGGCGGTTTAGCTAATTTATATACACACTTAATTAAAAAACACCGTAATCGATAAAATGAAAATTGCCATTATCGGCGGAGGCCCTTCTGGTATTATCGCCGCCATTGAAATTAAAAAAAGAAATCCTTATTTTGAAGTAATTATTTTTGAACAAAAAGATTCTTTAGGTAAAAAAATAAAAGCTAGTGGTAATGGTCGTTGTAATATCGGCAACCTAAACCATAACTTTTCAGTTTATAAAAACGAAAAAATTGTTGAAAATATTTTACATGATTATGATCAAGAAGAATATTTAAAAAGCCTAGGTATTTTGACAAAAACACTTTATGATGACTACCTCTATCCAGTTAGTGAATCAGCAAATAACGTCTTACTTATTTTAATGAATAAGTTAGAAGAATTAGGCGTTCAAATTAAACTTAACGCAAAACTAATTGATTATGATACAAAAAACGATACGGTTAATTTATTTTTTAGTGATGGCGCAATTGTTGTTGATAGAGTTATTTTTGCTACTGGCGGTAAATCCTCACCTAATTTAGGATCAGACGGGACCCTTTTTCCTATTTTCGAAAAACACGGATACAAAATTGAACATTTAAACCCAGGTCTAACACCGATACGCGTTAAAGAAAATGTTAAAACATTGTTTGGTCAGCGCTTAAAAGCTTTAGTTTCTTTGGAAGAAAATGAGCAAATTATTCATCAAGAAGTTGGAGAAGTACTTTTTAAAAAGGACGGCTTAAGCGGAATTGTTATTATGAATATTTCTTCGCAAATTATTAATAAAGGATGTAAAAACCCAAGAATTAACATTTTTTTACTTAATAACGAAGGCAGTATTTTAAGTTTTGATGAATTTAAAATCGTCGCGCAAGATAATAAAAACCCCTTGTTAACCTTTGTTAGCGAATCGATAAGTAACTATGTACACGAATTAGCTAATATTGATAAAAACAAACTTTTGGAAGAGTAAGATATTAAGCGACTCTTTTCTTTTTTAAATCCTTTAAGTTTTTATTATTTAAATGCTTATGATTTTGATTCTTCACAAGTATCTCTCGGTGGCATTTCTTTTAATAATCTAGATAAGGACCTTTCATCAAAATATGAAAACAACGTTTATTTTATTGGCGAAGTAATTGACGTTGATGGTCCTTGCGGCGGATATAACTTACGTTGGGCAATTGGATCAGCTCTTTATTTAAGCAAAAATATTAAGTAATTTTTTTATTATTTATAAAAGAAAAAGGACGCGATTTGCGTCCTTAATCATTTAAATTACTAATTATTCGGCAGGAACTTCTTCAACGAGAACTTCTTCGGTAGCAACATCAATTTTCTTTGGCTCACCATGTTTAACAAAAAACATTGTGACGAGCGCTGCCAAACCGAAAACTATCGAATAAGGGAAAAGAGCCCAACGCATACTAAACCAATCCATAAATAGTCCCGATAACATTGGAGTAAAAATTTGTGCCGCCATACTAGCAGTGTAATAATAGCCAGTATAAACACCAATATTTGCTCCATGTGACATTTCAACAACCATCGGATAAGAGTTAACGTTGATTGAGGCCCAGCCGACACCAACAACAGCCATTGAAACATAAACTAGCCAGCCTGCGCCAGGAATAACACCCGCTAAAAAGCCACATAAAAATCCAGTGACAAAAATAACTAAACCGCCCATAATTGTCGTTTTTCGGCCAATTTTTGTTGAAATAATTCCGACTGGATAAAAAGCAATTAAGGCCGAAATAAAAGCAACCATCATTGGAATACTATATTGAACAATACCTAAAACTTCAGTAGAGTAGACGGCAATTTTACTTGTTGCAGCATTATAAGCAAAAAACCATAAAACAACTGATGATAAAATAAGAATAAAGCTTTTGCGAACTTCTGGTGTCATTTTCTCACCTTTTGTGCCCGCTTCAACGTCTTCTGATTCTTTTGTTTCAATGCCAAGTTCAATTGATTCACGACGCATTTCTTCTGACCATGCAGTTTCTTTTACGAAAACCATGAATACTGTCAGCATTAATAACATAACTAAGGCTATTACTATAAAGAGCGGTAAGTAAGTAAACGTACTATAATTTCTAGTTGGATCCATCGTGCCAATAAAAGTAATTAATCCTAAAGAAATGGCTCCACCAATTGTCCCCATTGCGTTAATAATAGCATTCGCCTTAGAACGTAATGGTTTTAATGTTACGTCTGGCATTAAAGAAACGGCAGGCGTTCTAAATGAACACATTGCAAGAAGAACAATAAATAATATAGCTATGAAAGTTGCTAGATAATACCAATTTGGTTTAGTAACAGTTTCAAAGATGTAGGCACCTCGGGCCTGAGAAACGACTTCTCGAATCGGATATCCAATTCTAAAAACACCATCATATTCAAATAGTTGTCTTGTTCCATCGACAGTAAAATAGTATGTTTGAGCTGCTTCATCAAAAAGAACAGGACCAACATTCATTCCGTGAATCGAGGCGATTTGGTACTTATCTATAAAGCCAAGAACAATAAAGACAAGTGCAGCAACGATTGTACCAATTAAAATGTAAGGCTTTCTTTTGCCCATTTTTGTATTAGTACGATCGGACAGCCTACCAAAAAGAGGCAGTAAGAAAAGCGCTAGAATATTATCTAGAGCTAAAACGACACCAGACCAAAATTGATTAAGGCCATAGTGCGTGACCAGAATAATGGACATTGCAGAGTCGTAAACTTGCCAAAACATGCTAATAAGCAAAAAGGCAAACCCGACTAAAAATGTCCGTTTGACATTTAGTTTCATTTCATTCTCCTTATTGAATATAAGAACATATCTAACTATGAGTTTATCACAAACGCAATTAATAAATAATATGATTTATTAGTATTTACGGAATAATATCTTCAAAAATCCAATTATGTGTATATTCTTTTGCGAGTTCTAATTTTTCTTTTGAATTAACTGTCCAAGAAATTAAAGGCACGTTTTTTCTAAAAAGACGTTTGACTTTTTTATTAGGCAAACAATTAATATCAAAAGCAATAAAATCTGGTTTTGAAATTAAATTAATGTGCATTGTTTTAAAAAGCCAACTAGAAAATTTTGAAATATTTTTTAAATGATGTGAAATTAATTGTCCATATGGATATTTGTTTGGATAGTTTTTTCTTAGCCACTTAACAGCAAAAGGATTAAAAGATTCAATTGCAATATTATTAGTCTTTGGATAATCTTCTAAAGCCTTAATAACGGCTTCAGGAAGTTTAGGATCGAAGGAACTGTCGGCTTTTAATTCGATTAAGACCGGAACCTTACCATCAACAATTTTTAAAACTTCAAAAAGCGTTGGAATCGGCTCTTTTGTTTTTAAAAGCTTAATTGTTTTTAAATCTTCTTTTGTGAGTTCATCGACTCGCCGTTCGTCTCCTGTTAGGCGTTTTAAGTCATTGTCATGAAATACAATAAGTGTCCCATCTTTTAATAAGTGAACATCAAGCTCAATCCCATAACCATGTTCAACACTTGCCTTAAAAGCGCTTAAACTATTCTCGTCAATTAAATCGTTATGTAGTCCGCGATGCGTTAGTGCGATCGTTAAGAAGTTTTTTAATTTTTCCAATGTTTGTCCCTAGCCTTCTACAAAAAAGGTTAACACATCTTTAGCAACCTCATCAGGAAAATCGCTAATTATTGCGTGTGATCCACCAGGATAAACTTTTTTAGTTGCATTTTTTAGGGCTAGGAGCGTTTCATTAACCATATATTCAAAAACGACAAAATCTTTATCACCCCACAAAAGAAGAACAGGGCAAGTAACGTATTGAATATCGTTTGTACCAGTATTATAAAGATTAGATGCATTAGACATATTTAAATTAGCAAGCGACCAATCAACATCAACTAAGTTTCTTTGTTTTAAAATTTCATCAACTAAATAAGACATGATTTTTGGCTCAGGTTTTTTAACGTTATAAATAGTAAGCGTATAAATATAATCGAAAAAGCCTCTGTCTTGTTTTGATGTAGCAAGTAGGGCAGGTAAAACTTGAACTGGATCAGTTGCAAGCTCATCTTTTGAAGTATAAATTTGACCAACTATCGGTTGATACTTTTCATCTTTTTTAAAGATTGGATAACCTCGATAAGAGGCACCAGAAAGAGAGACAATTTTTTTGACTAGTTCCGGTTTTTTTGCGGCCATTTTATAGGCAACACCAGCGCCAGTAGACCAACCTAAAACATAAACTTCTTTAACGTTAAGGTGTTCTAAAAAATTTAAAACATCATCAGCTAATTCATCAAGTGAATCAAAACGATTATGGTAGCTAGAATCACCAAAACCTCGCATATCAGGCGCTAAAACACGGATATTTGTAGGAATTCTACTTAATAACTCATAAAAGAAGACACTACTAGACATGTTTCCATGTAGCAGTAAAAAAGTTTGTTTTCCTTTTCCTTGGTCAATGTAGGCATAAGATTCACCATTCGTTAAAGTAACATATTTTTTAACATATTTTTCCATTTTATTTCTCCCTTTTTATATAACAAATTCGGTTTTACTCGCGTTTGTAAAACCTAAAACTAATGATACAAATAATAATGGCTTTTCATACATAAAAGCATGACCAGCATTAGGAATAATGATGTGTGCTGAGTTTTTAATTTTTGTTGCTAAATATTTTTGTTCAAGTTGTGGTGTTAGTTGATCATATTCGCTTGAGACAATTAAAGTTGGAGTTAAAATCTTATGTATTTCTTTCGAAACATCTAAACTTTCTGCTGAAATTACAAGACGTTTCATTCTGTCTTGAAACTCTTTAGTTGAAAATAAAGGCACTAATAATTTCTTTCTATTTTCCATCCACTCAATATTTTCTGTATAAAAATTTGAAGAATAAATAACGGGAATTGTAATGTTGTAATAAGCCTCTCCTTGCAATGATTCACCAATTTTATTCCATCCACGACCAATATCTCTTAGCCACTCATTTGTTCTAGAAGTTGTATTAAAAAGCATTAAACGGCGAAGATGTTTTTGATATTTTAAAGCAAACTGAATGGCGACTTCGCCTCCATAACTAATACCCATGATATTAATTTTTGAAAGTCTCAAGTGATCAAGTAAAGCCTTAATAACTTCAACTTGCAAAGCTTGTGTATAAAATTCATCCATTCGGGCACTCTGTCCCATATCAAAAAAGTCGAGACGAAGAAATCGGTTATTTTTAGTCATTGAAGTAACAAAAGGTTCCCAAGATTTAGTTGACATCATAATCCCATTTAAAAATAAGATTGGTTCGCCAACACCTTGATCTTCGTAAAATATTTGTTTATTTAAATAAGTAAAGTATGCCATTTTATTCGACAATAATTCCTATTTCAAGCGCTTCTTTTCTTAATTGCTCGCGGAATTTAGGATGAGCAATTGAAATAATTTTTTCAACGCGTTCTTCAATTGTTGTACCTCTTAAATTAACGATTCCGTATTCAGTACATAAATAATGAAGGTCATTACGAGATAAGGAAACAGCCGCTCCTTGTTTAAGTTGAGAAACAATTTTAGAAACTTCTTCACGTTCACCAGTTTTTGGATTTCTTACCATTGTGGTAGAGTATAAAGCAATAATTGAACGACCATTCTTACTATTTTGTGCACCAATTGCAGTGTCGCTTTGTCCACCAGTGCCACTAAATTGTCTTGAACCAATTGACTCAGAACAACATTGTCCAGTAATATCTACTTCTAAAGAAGTATTAATTGAAACCTGATTATCGTTTTGGCCAATAACGTAAGGGTCATTAACGTAAGATCCGGCTAAAAGCATAATTGACGGATTATTATGGACAAAATCATAAAGGTTACGATCTCCCATTGCAAAAGTAGCAACGATTTTACCTGGGAATAGTTGTTTATGTTTACCGGTAATGACACCCGCTTTAGCCAAAAGGGCCATTTCGTTTGTAATCATTTCGGTATGAATACCTAAATCTTTTTTATCATATAGTGATTTTGCAACAGCGTTAGGAATACCACCAATACCTAATTGGAGACAATCACCATCATTAATTAACTCGGAAATATATTTACCAATTATCAAATCTTTTTCATTTGGCTCAACATTTGGGATTTCAGGAATTGGATAATTAACCTCGATAAAATAATCAACATCGCGAACATGAAGTTCTAAATCGCCATATGTCCGTGGTGCATTTGGATTAATTTCTAAAATAACAATATCAGATTCTTTTATAACTTGTTTTTCATACGTGTTTCCTAAAGATAATGAAACAAAGCCATGTTCATCAGGATATGTTGCAATACCGATATATATGTTTGGTTTAACGTGCTCTAAGCGTTTTGTTCCAGCATAATGTAAAACGTTTGGAATAAACGTAACACTACCGTGAGCGTGTGCCTTACGCATCCCAGCATTATAAAACCAACCTGCAAGTTTAAAACTAGATTTATAAGCGGGATTCATGTAAAACTCATAGTCTTGCATAGGTAAACAGTTTGTAACAGTAACATTTTTAACTTTGCCGTGAAGAGTATGGAGTTGACTTAAAAAATCACGACCTTCACTCGCGCCTAAACCAGTAAAAATATGATCATCATTTTTGACAAGTTGCAACGCCTTCTCAACTGTAATGATTTTGTCTTTAATATCGTATTTCATAAAAAAATTCTCCTTCGTTGTTAATTTATTTCTCTAGGCAGGCCGTGCGGCCCACTCGCAACGCGCAAGCAAGCAGGCCACACAAATAATAAAACTAAACTTAGGCTTTAAGATCGGCTGGAACTAAGTCCCAAACGTAATCAAGCGTTCTTAAGGTATCAGCACCGGCTAATCCGGCTGGGAGTTCTAATTCTGGATTTCCTAAGAAATAATAGTTAAGTCCTAATTCTTCAGCGCCATAACGACGTCCATTAGCGAAATCAATTTCTCCACCCATTGGTAATGAAATAGGATCTTTTTCCATCGCTTCGATATATGTTTTCCAAACGAGGTCGACGTCTTTTTCTTTGACGCGTTTTAAACCTTCAAGGAAAACCTTAGCAGCAACATAACCAGCAATTGCATATGAGTTACCTGCATAAGCGGTGCCAGTAGGCGCGCCTTCTTCTTTATCGTGAGCCATCATTAATGTGGCAAATTCCCAATATTCAGCACTAAGGCCGAGATAACCCTCAGCATCGGCAATATCAAGCCAGCTATTTGTGTAAACTGGACGATCAGCAGTAATCGAGCCGACCGCAGCAGCAGCACCAAGAGTGATAGCGTTTGCTGTAACATAAGATGTGATAACTTTAGCATTATAGTTAGCATCACGCATATAGTTAAGAATTTCACTAAATGGTATTTGGTTAGCGGCAATGATGACAACATCACACTCAGCATCTTTTAATTTGTTAACCGCGGCAGCGTGGTTAGTACCTTGTTCGGCTGGAGTTTCGACATAAAGAATAGAAGCAGGATTTTTGAGTAATTTAGCTTGGGCCTTAACGCCGTAAACCATACCTGAACCAGCATCATCTTTCGCTTCGATAACACCAATTTTTGTTCCTTTTAAACCTTGTACATCATGTTCTGCCAGGGCGCGAGCAAGTAAGAAACGACCTTCAGAGTCATAAATAGGTTGAACAGGCATAACAGCCTTGTTATATCCTTCGGCTTCTTCTTGATAAAGATCAGAAATACCAGTAGCGGCATAAACCATTGGAATACCTATTTCTTTAATGTAGTCGACTGTTGCACCAACAGTGTTTGTACCAAAGTGGCCAACTAGCGCAAAGACTTCATCAGTTTCGACGAGTTTTTCGGTGAGAACTTTACCAACAGCACCATCAAAGTAATCATCATAGTGTTGTAAAACAATGTTTTTACCTTCAAATCCGCCGGCCTCGTTATATTCTTCAAAGACAGCTTCAATCGCATAATTGAAGGGGACACCAACGACGGCATAGGATCCAGTTGTGGCTGCGGTATTGCCGACTAAAATTTCAGTGGCAGAAATACCTTGAACTTCTGTGCCATCATATTGTTTAACAGGCACGACTGCAGGTTCGCAGGCCGCTAATAAAATAGCAGAAACGGCAGTGAGTACAAATAAATTAATTTTTTTCATACATTCTCCTTTCGTTTATTTGTTTTTTTGAACCATGTTTGGGTTACATTATTGTTGTAAGTTTTTTACAACACTCGTGAGCGTTCTAGCACTTCTTCTTAATTATTTTTGCTTGGTTCGGGAGCAAATTAGTTTTAAGGGAGAAGTTTTAAGTAAAGTAGTAAAAGAAATTTGTTGGTGTACACCTTCCTGCGCGTTAACAAATTTCTATTTAGCCACCCCCTAAATAAGCCTTAATCAGCCGCTCATCATTAACAAGATCTCTTGCCTTACCTTCAATTGAGACGTTGCCTAGTTCTAAGACGTATGCATAATCAGCAATTTTTAGTGTAGCAAGTGCGTTTTGTTCAACAATTAAAATTGTCGTCCCTTGTTTTTTTATTTCGTCAAGAGTTTGAAAGATGTCTCGGATAATAAGAGGAGCAAGTCCTAAGGAAGGTTCATCTAAAACAAGAATTTTAGGATTTGACATTAGGGCGCGTCCAATAGCTAACATTTGTTGTTCGCCACCACTAAGTGTGCTCGCTTGTTGTTTTCTTCTTTCTTGAAGAATAGGAAAAAGGTTGTAAACACGCTCAAAATTGTCTTTTGTTTGTTGTTTAATCGAATAAACCTTTTTAACCTTTTTATTATCCTCACCATCAACGAAATTTATGATACGTTTGAGGCCGTAAGCACCAGCTTTTAAGTTTTCTTCAACTGTAAGGCCAACAAAAATATGCCGTCCTTCTGGTGATAAAGACAAACCTTTTTTCGCAATAAAATGTGCTCTTTTGCCACTAACGTCATAACCATTTAACAAAATCTGCGATTTGCCGTGTGGCTTAACTAAACCCGATACGGCTTTTAAAATAGTTGATTTACCAGCGCCATTTGCGCCTAATAAAGCAACCATCGTTCCTTCATAAACATCAATATTAACGCCATGAAGTGCTTCAATTACTCCATAGCGAACAACTAAATTTTTGATTTCTAAAATTTTCATTTTATTCATCCTCACTAACACCTAAATATGCAGCTTGGACTTCTTTGTTTTTTTGTATTTCTTTAGCAGTCCCAATCGCAAGTTTTTTACCAAATGAAATCGCCAAAATAGTGTCACATACATTCATTACTAAGCCCATATCGTGTTCAACTAAAAAGATTGAGCACTTGTATTCATCACGTATTTTCCGAATTAAGTCTGCTAATTCTTTTGTTTCACTATCATTTAAACCAGCAGCAGGTTCATCAAGAATAATAAGGTGTGGGTTAGCCATCAAAGTGCGAGCAATCTCGAGCTTTTTAAGAACGCCATAAGGAAGTCCCCAAGCAAACCAATCGCGATAAAAAGATAAACCCATAAACTTCAAAATTTTATCTGCTCGACGGCGAATAACTTTTTCTTCAATTCGTAAAATCGGTAAACCAAGTGCGTGTTCAAAAAAGTTTGATTGATATTGACGATGTGCAGCAATAAGTAAATTTTCAAGAACGCTTACTTCTTTTACTATTTCTAGGTTCTGAAAGGTTCTAGCAATCCCGTGTGTAATAATGTCATGAATTGCAACTTTGTTTAAGTTGATGACTTCACCAAGAACGTTCCGATAATATAATTGACCGCTTGTTGGTTTATTAAACTGTGTAATGCAATTAAATACCGTAGTTTTACCTGCACCATTAGGGCCTATCAAACCAAATATTTCGCCCTTTTTAACAGTAAAACTTAAATCATTAACGGCTTTAACACCACCAAAAAACATACATAGATTTTCAACTCCTAAAACGACATCTTCAGCGAGTAAAATGTTATCCGATGGGATATTTGCCATAGTGTCTTCAAAAAGGTTGCGTAATGATTCTAACTTCTTTTGATATTTCTTATATTTTTTATCACAAAAAACATTTATTCTATTTAATTTTTGATCTCTTTTTTTCGTATGTTTGATAGTAAAGAGCTCATTTTTCTTTGTTAGTTTAGCCTCTAATTTATCAACAGCTTCGATATTTAACTTAAAGTCTTGGTTTTTAATTATAAAATCATTAAATTTTAGTAATCTTATATTTCGATATTCTTCAGTTTTTTGATTATAAAATTTTTCATACAAAACGATTTTGTTTTCATAAAAGGCAATCAATTCTTGTGAAACGTCCTTTTTTCTAAGCCTTTTTATCTTACGTCTAATTTGTTCGCGTTTGATCCGAAACTTTCGACGCATTTCAATGCGATATTTATCAATAGCCAACTTATTTGTTTGATTAAACTGTTTTTCTAAATCTTCGTGTTCGTATTTTTTTGTCAAAAGAAGACGTTTATTTTTAGCAAGAAAATTGTTGATTTTAGTTTGAAAAGCTTCGTTTATTTCAAGCGTTCTTTCTTCTTTGTAATCTTTATAAAGAGTAACGCGCGCTTCATAAAAACTAATTTTCTTTCTTAAAGCTTGAATTTTTTTGGAAGTAAAAAATCCGTATTGGCTCGCACTTTTTGTTTTATTCTTCAACGCCATAACGGTGAGTCCTCCATTTCATTTTCGCGCTTTTAAATCTAAGTTTTAGATTGTAGAAAATTTGAGCAAATCCGCCTGGATAAAACATGACGACTAAAATAATTAAGAAGCCGGTTGCCATAACCATAAAAGCAGGATTTTCTTGGAAAAAGGGAATATTTTGCAAGAAAATACTTTGGAAACCATAAACAAAAAAAGTGCCAAAAAGTGTTCCCCAAAGAGATTTAGCTCCACCAATAATGACCGCCCCTAAAATATTCAGTGACATACTTAAAGTCAAAATAGTTGATGTGGCCGGAGTTATAGAAGTTAAATAAGCTAAATAAAAGTAACCAGAAATTCCAGCAAATAATGTCGAAATAACAAAGGCGAGTAAGCGATATTTTAATAATGAAATTCCCATTGCTTGAGCAGCAGAAACTGACGACTTCATTGCGACCATTGCTCTTCCGGTAGGAGAATTAATTAAATTAGCCGTGCCAATAAGAAGTAATATTAAAACAACAACAACAGCAAAATAGATTGTGTCTTTGTTCACAATAATGCCAAAGAAGTGTAAGTTTATTGGTGAAATTCTTAATGAGCTTTCTTTAATTGTTTTTAATAACTTAACAATAATTTCTGAAAGAGCTAAAGTCATAATTGCTAAATAAATCCCTTCAATTCTTAAAGAAACAAACCCAATTACAAAACCTAAAACAATGGAAATGATTGCAACAATGATAAAAGGCACTAAAAGGCCAGCAAGTTTCCATTCGACAAGACCGAAATATAAAATGTATATACCGATTCCTATAAATCCAGCCGTGCCCAAAGAGGCAAGGCCACTATAACCAAGCAACAAACAAAAGCCGATTGCCGCGATTGCGTATATACAAACAAAAGCTATTGAAGACATAATATCGCGAGGAATAATACCCATCATATTTAAGATTTGTAGTAATGATAAAATTACTCCAAGTAAAGCAAATTGCCCAAGTGGGTTAGTAAAAACACGATGCAATTTTGATTTAACTTGATAATTAGGACGAGGAGCATTTTTATTTAAATATTCATTTTTAAAATTATACATTTTGCCCTCCCTCTTAAACTTTTTTGGCAATTTTTTTGCCAAAAAGCCCTTCCGGTTTAATTAATACTGTTATTAGTAAAAGAACGTAAACAATTACTTCGGCCCAACTTTGAAAGAAGGGGTCGATTTTTCCAAGCCAACTAACAATCGCGACAGCTAAAGGAATAATAATCGCGCCGATAACCGGACCAATAAACGAGGAGAATCCTCCTAAAATACTAGCTAAAAAGGCGTTGACTTGTGTTTTTGTCATGAATGAAGGCGTCAAAATAGCATTCCCAGCAGCTAACATAAAAGCAGCAAGAACACCAAGCCCAGCAGCTATAGCCCAGGATGTTGCAGTAATTACATGAGTATTAATACCAACAATTCCAGCCATTGCTTCATTAGCGGCTGTAACACGTACACCAAGGCCCCATTTACTCTTATAAAGAAGAATAAATAGTATTGTTAAAAGCACGACGGTAATAATTACAACAATGAGTGAGTGCTTTGTAATTGAAAGACTTCCACCTAACATATCAATTGCTAAGTTGCCTTTAATGAATGGTTGTAGTTGTGGAGCTTCGGTTGCGCCAAAAATAAGGGGCATAGCACCAAAAAGAATCGAAACAAGACCCATCGTAATAATTTGTTTTCCAACAGCGTTAACGTTTTTACCACGCCGAAAAATTAATATATCAATTGCTAAACCAAAAACAATACCTACGGTTAAACCAATTGGGATAGCAAAAAGATAATGCATACCTTTTTCAATTGCAAATGTCGCAATAAAGTAAGTTCCAAATGCGGCAATCGCTCCTTGAGCAAAGTTTGTTGTTGTCGATGTGCGGAAAATAAGGGCAATTCCCATCGTTGCAATCATCGTTACACAAATCGTTAATAGTGATTGCGAGACTGTGTTAAGAAAACTAAGTAATAAATCCATCAATTACCCCCACTTAATAATGTTTGCACTCCACACATAACCAATGCCGGCGGCAATCATACATACGACATCACCATCTTTAACTTTTCCTTCTTTTAAAGCAAGTTCTAAAGAAAGGATTTGGTCAACTTGACCAATATGTCCATAATCTTCTAAATAAATACTTTGTTCTTCTTTTAAACCTAAATCTTTTAACATTGCTAAATGCCCAGAACGTTTAATATGTAAAATATTTAAATAATCAATATCTTCACGTTTAAGTTTTGCTTGTTTAAGAGATTCATCAATACAACGATACCAATTTGGCAGCGAAACTTCGTTAAGACGATCTTTCATTTTTTGTGGTTCCATAAGGCGTAAAGATTTATAACCTTCTTCAATGTTATCTTTTGTAAATGGTTGGCAAATACCACCAATTTCAACACCAGCTGTTCTTGATAAAGAACCATCTGCTATTATTTTACTACCTAAGAGAACATTTTTGTCATAATTCTTTTGCATAATGAGCGCTCCGCCACCTGCGCCAAGATTAAACATCATTGACATGTTACGATCAGAGTAATCAACAAAGTCACCATTACGGTAACCGCCAACAATCATAATTGTTTTTATTTCATCATCAGCAACAAGCATATCATGGGCCATTTTCATTGCAGAAACACATGTGCAACAACGATTTTGAACATCAATTCCCCAAGCATTAATTGCGCCAATTCGATCTTGAATATAAAGAGCGGATGTCGTTAGTGGATATTCCTTCCATTCTTCACCGATACATAAAATTACATCTATATCCAAAGGATTGACGCCAGTATTTTTTAAACAATTAAGAGCGGCTTTTGCGCCCATTTCTTGTGTACCATCATCTTCACCTGGAACAAATTTTTGACGAATTCCAAGTTTAGCAATAACGTTTTCTTCACTCCAAACCCCATTAGTTTTTTCAGCGATTTCTTTGGCCGTCATTACTTTGCTTGGTAAATAAGTACCAACACCGACAATACCAACTTTTACTTCAGCCATAAAACCTCCTTATAATCTCATTC
>JAAYJX010000151.1 GCA_012522695.1 Erysipelotrichia bacterium | reverse complement strand
TCATAAAGCATTTTTAATTCTTCATTACTTGCTCCACTTTTAAGAAGTGATTTTGTATGGACATAAGAACATATACTACACTTATTAACTCCACTTACAGCAAGCATGATTTGTTTTTGGAATGTTTTATCAACTAGACGCATAAATTTAGAATATTTAACTATTGCATGGGCAGCATCAAAAGCGATGCGATTAAATTGTTTAGCGCTAAAAAACCTTGGTTCTTGCTTCATATTTCTACTTTCTTAACAATATTGTAACATCAAAACTTACTAAATAATAAAACTTTTATTAGTAAAATTAGTCACCGCATTTCTTGTTCTTTTAGTAGATGTTTATCATAACGACTTTATAACAACATTAAATATGCTAATTTTTATCAGTTTATTATGCAATCCGTTTTTTTAATGTGTTCTTATTATTAATTTAAAATTAAATTTTAAGGAACTAACGTTGTGCCTACTCCCCAAATGTAACTAGTATAACTGCCTTCGGCGTTAAATCTTTTACCGAAGACGCCTGTATTTAAACATTCTTGGAAAGTAAAATAATGGTCATCAGTATAAACACAAACAGGAGAATAATCATAATTTGTTGCTCCTTTTTGTGGATCAAAACCATTTTCCCATGCAACGACACGACCAACGCCGCGATTATTAGAAGAATAAGTTGGAGATAAGGCTATATCAAGCTCATAATACCTCGGGATAAGATTTCCATACTTATCATAGTCAACCGCTCGATAGGGAACGGCTGTTGCATAGCCATCAGTTCTTGTATAAAAAGAAACGCATCTCGTTTTTTCATAAAAAGTGTAATACGCTGAATTATAATTACTCTTATCAACGTAGTTAGCAGGAGATGTTTTAAAAATCGTATAATAAGTCGCAACATCAATTGGATCAACATAAGATGCATCATCTGCTAAATAAGAATTATTTAAAATATACGCAGTCGAATAATAAGTATAAGTTTTATAAGAATCAACGACATATTTATTACCATTTCGATGAACACTAGAAGGAACACTAACATTAACACCCTCAACTAAAGTTCCAGTATAAGTAATCGGATTAATACGATATTCACCACTACCAGAACTTTGGTAATTAAAGCTAGTTGAACCACTTATCGAATTCGTGTAATCAATAACAATCCTTTCAAGCGTTAAAGTACTTGCGCTAGTTGATATTTTAAAATAATTCGCGTCATCTACTGCATATGACATAGTTTTAGAAGAAGTTGATAATGGTAGAGTATTACTACTTTCAAAGTTTCTTTCACCAAATTCAAGTAATGGAAGCGCACCACTAGAAGATGAAGTTTGATAAGTAATTGAAATGCTAGTTATTCCCACGATTGGATTAATATTGTAAATTGCTCCAGGTGCAGTTGAAATGTTATTTTCAAAAGTTGGTAAAAGATCAACGAATCCATAACTAGAATAAACACTTCGATAATATTCAAATTGATAACCACTTACGTAAGCGGTTCCGTAGTTACCAGTTGAATAGCTTCCGCTCATATTAGCGTTACTAC
>JAAYJX010000150.1 GCA_012522695.1 Erysipelotrichia bacterium | reverse complement strand
GCCAAAACGCCCTCTTTAAAAAATATTACAACTGAATTTATCCAAAACGCTCCTTTAATTGACGATTTATTCGATGATGATATTTGGGGAGGAGTTAATCAAATTCATCTACTAAGTAATGGTTTGTTAGGTGTTTTAGGTCATGTTGCGATGATGAGTGAAAAAACAATTAGACATTATTATGCGATGACTTTTTGTTTTGATCCTTTTAGTTTAAAGCGTAGTGACATGAAAATTATTGCAGAAAAAGATGACTTTGGTGAAAGCGAATATAAAAGAGAAGATTTAAAAGATGTGCTTTTTTCAGGCGGTCTTATTCGTCATAAAAACAAAACGGCCAGTTTATATACAGGCGTTAATGATTGTGAAGGGCACGTTGCCTTAATTAAAGATCCATTTTTAGAATATGAAGAGGAGTAAAAAAATGAAAAAACATTTACTTATTAGTTTGTTAGCTTTAATAGTTGTTCCCGTTTTAAGTTCATGTGAACCTATTGTTGATCCAACTTCAAGCGATTCTACTAATACATCAACAACCGATGTAAGTAGTGATCCAAGTGATTCGAGTAGCCCAACATCTTCAAGCGATTCGAGTAGTGAGACACAAAGTGATACAACTTCTTCAAGTGATTCCATAACGACTAGTCCGACTACGGAAGACACATTAATTGAAATTAATTCACAGTTTGATTTTGACGAGCCCAAAGATATTTATTATGAAATTATGCGTGATTATAAATTAATTTCACACCTTGAAGGGCACGGAATTGCTGATGGTGATTATATTATTAACAATCACTTTCTTATTATTTTAAAAGATTTTTTAATTCACCTTAATCCAGGAAATTATCATTTTGATGTTCATTTTACGAATCGAATTGAACCTATTAACATTGAGATTTTAAATCGCAATAATATGTACCGTGTTATTAATGGTTCTTTTGAAACGGGTAATTTTTTTGGTTGGGAAGGTAAAACTATTTTTAAAGGCGAGAAAAATTTATTTTGTTTCCGCGAAGACGGAATTGTTATTAATAATAAATATTTAGAAAGCGAAGTTACTTATGATGGTGAGGGTGATTATGTTTATGGCATTCCAACAAGTAGCAATCAAAGTAAATGGGAAGAAAAAATGGGACGTCTTATTTCTAGTAATTTCATTTTAGGTGGAAGCGGCCATGTTTCCTTTATGCTTGGTGCGGCTAAAAATAGTGATTTAGTATATGTTAGTTTTTATGATAATCAAACAAATGAAGAAATTGCTCGTTATGGTAATTATTTATACGACTTTACAAAAACAAATAGCGACAATATTAAATTAAATTTATTTCAAGCTGATTTAAGCGATTATTTAGGTAAATCATTACGTGCTGAAATTATCGATTTAGGTATTAATAGTTGGGACTTTATGACTTTTGATCATTTAGAAACGTATTTAGAAGCACCTTTAAGTGAAGCGCATCCTGCGATTAATATTCGCCCAATATTTACTCAAGTCTACGCTCCAAACCAAGTAGCTAACGGACGTTTTGAAGAAGGCTTAGAACATTGGAGTATTTCAACTCAACCAGGTTGGCAAAGAAGTAGTGGCTCGATGAATACTTGGCGTGTTAGTAATGGTATTTTAAAAAGTGATGATGGTGGTGATGCTGCCCGCGGTTTAATTCGTTCTTCGCTTTTCCGTGTTGATG
>JAAYJX010000149.1 GCA_012522695.1 Erysipelotrichia bacterium | reverse complement strand
TCTCATAACTAATCATTAAAAGTTCCAATGAACGGAAAAAGTAATCAAACATAAAAGTTCCTAAACCAAGGCTTGCCATCGCTAAAAACAAAATTAAACGATAACTATCAAGTGGCCATGAAATTTTAATTAAAATGAAGTAACTAGTAATCGTAAAAACGATAACAGAAATTGCGGTGGCAGATTCAAAAGACATAAATTGTGGAAATAATAAGTGAATTGCAAAAATTATTAACACCGAGGTAAATTGCATAATTCCCCCAGGAACCGCTTTAAGAATAATGTTTTGTAAAAAACTTCCGGTGAGTCTTTCGTTATTTTTTTGTAGAGCTAAAAAGAAGGCCGCCGTGCCAATAGTGCATATTTCCCAAATATATAAATTGTTTGTAACAAACGGGTATTCATTTTTTCCCGCCCAACTTGCAATTAAAAAAACTAAACTAATAACAATAGCAAACGTTGTTTTTGCCAAAAACAAAGAACACGTTCTTTGTAAATTATTAATAACGCGCCTTCCTTCTTCGACAACTTTAGGTAATTTTCCAAAATCGGAATCTAAAGCAACAAGATGAGACACGTTACGAGCAGCCGAAGACCCTGAAGCCATGGCGATTGAACAATCAGCAACTTTTAAGGCTAAAATATCATTAACTCCATCTCCTGTCATCGCAACTGTGTGGCCAGCTTGCCTTAAAGTTTTGACTAAAACTTCTTTTTGTTCAGGACTTACTCTTCCAAAAATATCATATTCAAAAGCATAGTTAGAAACATCATCTAGAGGGATTCCTTCTAGTGAAATGCTTTTTTTATGAGCATTTTCAATTCCACATTGTGAAGCAATTTCACTTACGGTTACTACGTTATCACCACTAATAACCTTTACGTGTACGCCATTATTTTTAAACCATGCTATATTTTCAATCGCATCATCTCTTATATGGTCTTGTAAAACAAGAAAGCCAATTGTTTGTAAGTTTTTAGGTAGTTCTTCGTTTATCTCTTCTTCGCTGTGCGCAACGATAATAACCCGATATCCTTTTTTAGTAAAACTACTTATTTGCCTATTAATTGTCTTAATATCTATGGGTCTAATAAATTCAAGCGCTCCAATAACAATCGTCCCATGCTTTTTAAACGTCACTGCGGAATATTTTTTTTCGCTTGAAAAGGGGAAAATTTTAATCGGTGCAAGATCTCCGTTTTCACCTACTTTGTCTAATATTGCTTTTGCGGTTTGGTTTTTATCTTTTGTGGCAAGCAAAAGAGAAGATAGATAATTTTTTAGTTCTAAATTAGTCTTGTTATTTAACGTAACTATTTCTTTAACTACCATATCACCATCAGTTAGTGTTCCGGTTTTATCTAAACATAAAACATCAACGCGGGCGAGTGTCTCAATTGAATATAATTCTTGAACAAGCATTCTTTGTTGTGCAAGACGAATAACTCCAACAGCCAAAGTCATAGATGTTAATAAATACATGCCAGAGGGAATCATCGCAACTAAAGAACCTGCAATTGTTTTTACTGCGTTATTAAAAGAAAGTTCTTTTCTAATTACAAAGGTAATTATATAAGCCAAAGCAAATAAAATAACAACAAGACCGATGTATTTAAATAATAAATTCATCGATTTTAAAATTTCGGATTTTGGTCGTTTAAATTGTTTAGCTTGGCTTTGAAGTTGTTCAGCATAATTAGCTTTACCAACAGCAATAGCTCTTGTTTTAGCAGAACCACCAATAACGTAAGAGCCGCTATACACTTTATCACCGATGTTTTTTTCAATCGGCAAAGATTCGCCAGTTAAAAGCGATTCATTAACGTTTATTTTTCCTTCAACAACAACAGCATCAATACTAATTTGATCGCCACTTCCTAACAAAACAACATCACTTAAAACTAGATCTTGAACTGATATCTTCTTTTGTTTACCATCTCTTAAAACATTAGCTTGTGGATTAGTAATTAATCGCAACTTATCGACTAAGCGACGAGCCCTAACGTCTTGAATGAGTCCGATTGAAATATTAGCAAACAAGACAATCAAAAAGAACAGACCGGAATATTGCTTTGCAGCTATCATAAAAACGCCAATTGTAATAAGTAATAAATTAAAAAAACTAAATAAATTTGTGAAAATTATTTCAGCATATGTTTTAGTAACGTGTTTTCTGGTTTTGTTAATTAAACCTTCTTTTTGCCTTGTTAAAACCTCGTCGCTTGTTAATCCTTTTTCATTGTCATCACTAACTAATGAAGCTGTTTGGATTAAATCATAAACGTCTGACGTTTTCTTAGTTTTATTAATAATTTTCATGTAAATATGTTTAAATAACGGGTTTTTGCACGTTTTATAGGAAAATATCGATTGAGTCGATAAGTGGTTGCTTACCTTCTATATCGTCATCTAATTCGATTTTTTCACCATCAAATTCATCTGGCGTGACAACACTATATTGCTTTAATAGTTTTTCCTCAGTGCGGAAAACTTCATCTAAACCGACAATTTCAAACATCCCTTTAAAATTACTAACCTCAGTTATTAGTCCGTTTTTTATTATTACTTTATATTCAACTTTTTCTCCTAACGCATCACCAATTGGAGAATAAGCTCCTACTAATGAAATTTCTGTTTCACTAGCGGTTTTTGTAGCTTGAAGAGTCACATCTTCAAAAACATTTGCGTTTTCAAATAACGTTTTTTTATCTAAAATATCTCTAGCTAAAAAATCTCCATCTACAAGATTAAGAACACTTAAATAATCTTCGGTAGAATATCCATATTCTTTGACAAAATCATTTGTTTTGCTACCAAAATCATAAACATCAAAGTAACGAGAAATATTAGGACAAAATCCATTACGGTATGTTTGAAAATCAGCACTTCTATTCAAAATAACTACATCGTTTGTATCTTTATCATAAGTTTTGATTAATTCATCATATTCACCGACTAACATTTTGTGTTCATCGTGCCGATATACTTCTTTTGAATAATGTTCTTCTTTATCTTTTTCATGATCAAACGCGTCCAAAACGTTATAATCAGTTTTTCGTTCAAGTGTAATTATAACTTTGTTAGCTTCGCTATCATTTAATTTTAACGATTCTAATAATGAGGTTAAATTTTGACTATTAAGAGTTCCAAGTGGCAAATCATCAATTATGTTTTTTAAGCCGTTGCTTCTTTGGAAAACAAAATATTCACTATCGTCTTCACAATAAACAAAGTCATCGAAAGTATTACTTGTTGTCGTTAGATTGTCTGGAGGGTTACAACTAGAAAGAATCGCGACTAACAAAAAAAATACAGGGGTGAATGCTTTTTTCATATAAATGCTCCTTGAAAAGTACAACTTTTCTCATTTAATTATAATAGATAAGTCTTAAAATTTGTATAATTCTTATTTAGTTATTTTTTTAATTGCCTTTTCTTGCGAAAAAAAGACGTAAGAACTTCGGCACACTCTTCTTCCAAAACACCACTAATTATTACGGGTTTATGGTTAAGGTTTTTTTGTTCAAAAAGATTAAAAGAGCTGCCAAGAGCCCCGCCTTTTTCATCTTTTGCGCCATAGACAATTTTACTAATTCTAGATTGTAATATTGCCCCAGCACACATTGAACAAGGTTCGATTGTAACGTAAATTGTGCAATTTTCTAAGCGCCAATCACCTAATTTTTTTGAAGCTTTTTTTATAACAATTATTTCTGCATGATCAAGAGGGTTTTTGGTCTTTTCTCGTAAATTGTGCCCTTTTGCGATGATTTTATCGTCTTTTACAATAATTGCACCGACTGGGACCTCATCAAAACTTAAAGCTTTTTTTGCTTCGTTTAGGGCAATTAACATATATTTTTCATCGATTGTTTTCATAAATAAGAAACCACCGCACATGTCTTAGCAACTTAAGGCTGCTACGTTCCCGTCCTGACCTGGTTCATCGTAATACATCGCGATGGCATTATTATTATAGCAAAAAAAATAAAAATCGGTGCTTTTGTTATTTTAGCACTTCCAAGTTTCCTAAAAACGGTCTTAAAACTTTTGGCACAATAACGCTCCCATCGGCTTGTTGAAACTGCTCCAAAATGGCGGGAATTAATCTTGAGGTTGCAAGTCCGCTTGCATTAAGTGTATGACAAAGTTTAATTTTCTTAGTTTCTTTATCGCGATAACGAATAAGTCCACGACGTGCTTGATAATCACGAGCGTTTGACGCGCTTGAAACTTCTTTGTACGTTTCCATACTTGGAATATAAACTTCAACATCGTATGTTTTAGCCATTGCGTGCGAACAATCAGCAGCGGCCAATTTACTAATACGGAAATGAAGACCTAGTTGTTCGACGAGTCGCTTTGCTTTTTCAACTAATTCATCTAATCCTTCGTTTGAAGAATTTTCGTCTGTGTATTGAAATATTTCAACTTTATTAAATTGATAACCGCGAATCATTCCTCTTTCTTCGCTGCGATAAGATCCAGCTTCAGAACGATAGCAAGGAGTATAAGCAAAATATTTTAAAGGTAAATCATCTTCATTTAATATTTCCCCACGGTGAAAATTAACTAATGCTGTTTCAGAAGTAGGGAGAAGAAACTTTTTAGGAGATGTGTTTTCAAGCATAAAAACTGCATCTGCGAACTTAGGAAATTGACCTGCTACATAACCGGATTCATAATTTAAAAGATGTGGTGGTAAAATAAATTTATAACCGTCTTTTAAGTGTTCGCTAATAAAATAATTTATTAGAGCCCATTCTAAAAGCGCTCCTTTATCGGTGTAAATCCACGTGCCGCTACCGCTTATTTTAGCGGCTCTTTCATAATCAACTAATTTAAGGTTTTTTGATAATTCAACATGATCTTTAATTGGGAAAGAAAAATGAGGTAAAGAACCAAATTCATAAACGACTTTATTGTTTTCTTTTCCGCCTGGAAGAACGTCTTCATCAGGAATGTTTGGAAGATCAGATAAAATCGTGTTAATTTCTTCTTCTACTTCTTTTAAGCGTAAGACGTCGTTTGCGCTTTCGCTAGCAAGTCTTTTAACTTCTTTAAAAATAAGTTGAACGTCTCCATTTTCTTTTTTAATTTGTGGAACAAGACTAGATAGACGGTTTTGTTCAGCTTTCGAGTTTTCAACTTTTACTAACAATTCTTTTCTTTCGTTAGCTAATTTTAAAAGTGGTTGATAGTCAAAAACATATTCTTTTTTTTCTAAAGCTTTTTGAATTTTTAAAGGATTTTCTACAATTAATTTTAAATCAAGCATTAGCTTTCCCCTCCTTTTTTTTTGCTTCAAAAATGTTGTTATAAAGTTCAATTAATTTTGAACCAATTTCTGTAAGACTTTCGTTTTTTGCAATTGAATATGCTTTGTTGACGTTTGATGGTATTTCTTTGTCGAGAAACTTAATGATGTCGCTAGATACAAGTGGCAAAGTATTAGAAATATATGCATACTTTTTATCTATAACTTTGGCGTCATAATTAATAGGTCCTAAACCAATAATTTGACACTTAGCAGCAATTGCATCAAGCATCGTAATAGCGTTAAATTTATTCCGATTAACAATGAGAAAAATATCAGCGTTTATCATTACAGAACGATACACATCCTCAGGAACAATCGGATTAAAAAGGGCGTTTTGGGGCGATTTTTTAATTAAACGTCTAATTTTAGAGTCTAGAGTATACATATGTTTAGCTTGACCAAAATATAAAAATTTATAGTCAGGGCAAAGCTTTGCGATTTGAACAAAATTACGTACTTCTTCTTTGTTGTCGTATTGTCCAAAAGCTATGATTGTTTTAACATCTTTTTGTAATCTAAAATAACGATAAAATAGTTCGCCTTCAACTTCACCTTCTTTTGTAAAACGTGAGATGTTTACACCTGGTGATAAAATTGCTATTTTTGTTTTTACACCTTGCTCTTTTAAAAATTCTTTGCTTGTTTTATTTGGAACAATAACAAGATTTACCTTGTTTAATATTCTTAAGGCCTTGGGTCTTAAAATGGTTTGGCCATTTAAAGTAGTGTCTGTTACTTTTGCAACCGGATCTGACTCACACATTAAAGCAGAAAAAACGACCGGTATGTTTTGTTCAAGAACATCATTAATTTTTGTTTCATCCTCAATTGATAAAAAGTGAGCTAGATCATAATTATCTAAACT
>JAAYJX010000148.1 GCA_012522695.1 Erysipelotrichia bacterium | reverse complement strand
GCTTTGCAAGGCGAATGAAGGCTAATTACTGGCAGTCGGTATTTTTCAGGCTATTAATTATTAAAAATAAATTTAACAATTCTTTCAATTGCTTTCTTTGAAGCAGTTTCTATATCATCTTTTGTCCAAGTGTCTTTAGGGTAAGTTGTCAGAGCTACTGCAATTGCGTATTTGCTGTCTTTATACCCGGATTTACTATTGATAGAATTCTGTTTTTTTGTCTTAAACCACTCGTTGCTAATGGACTTATTTATATCATCTTCAAGTAATATTTTGTTGCCAAGTTTATTCACAATGGTATTAAATTCATCTTTATCGGTTATTCCTGCATCTTGTCGTATTGTTGAAATATTGCGACCACTTGCTGGCATAATATGTTCAATATTAACATTCTCGGCAAAATCGAATCTAACACTTTTACTTTTGGTGTATAAATATTCGTTAAGGTAAACTATAAGGTTTTTTTCATATGCCGAAATTGCTTCTGAAATGCTTCCTACATCCCAATTTTTCTTTATATGGTCATTGAAGTCATTTATAATAGTGTCAATTGAAATGGTTTTGTCAACTAATTTAATGTTTTCACTAAACAAAAATGTTTTGAACTTAGAACTTGAATAGCCCACATCGACTAATTCCAATACTGTAAATAATCTCAATAAGCATTCACATATGTCCTGGACTTTTGTTTCCGTAATATTAGTTGTTTCGAAGCGATATAAATAGCTTGATAAATACAATTTTGCGTTTTCATTACACTTTAAAAGCAACTTAACTACCGGATAATCTTTAATTTCATTCCATGTTTTTGTAATCTTATCTAAGTTGTTGCACAACACTAATGGTTCACTTAATAATTCTTTCTTAATGTCTGTATAATATCTTCTTAACCCAGGTGTTGTTACATCTACCGATTCTTTGCCATCTTCTTTAATATTGATGTATTCCTTATTTATAGCACGATTAATATACATAAATTGTTGCAAAACAGCATCAATATTAACAATTCTGCGAGTATTTAATTCATCTGCTAATTTATTTATACTTTCCCATAGCTCGTTAAATGAGTCTTTATCTCTACCTGCTTTGGAATAAAGCTGTGCTGAGATAATATCCGCATCTGTTAGAGGAAGCCCGGTAGAATTAAGCGAATTAAACATTGTAATTGCTTGTTCTATTTGCCAGCTTCGAATTTCTATAACTTGACATTTCTCCAAAAAAACTTTTGCGAATTGATTAAGTTGAGAATCCGATTTGTCGCCCAATTTCTCATAGAAGTATTTGAAATTACGGAAATGATAGGTGTATTTATTATCCTTTTGTTTACGTGAAATTTTATAAACATTTTGTTCTGAGGTTTCGAAGTCTACTGCCTCTATGATTTTCTTTACTTCTTCTGAATGCAACTCATTTATAGATTTATTTTCAATTATCAAGATGTTTTGAGTTTTCGTATTATCCTTCAGCATAGAAGGAATTTCTTCATCCTCTGCTTTATACAAAATACTCATGATTTTGTTTCGATTAGCTTTAAGACCAGCTTTTAATGCTTCAGAATCGTCATCGGTTGGAATACTTTTAATGACATCATTTAATCGTATCAACAATGCTTTAAGCAACAATAAAAACGTCGTAGTGCGTTGTTGTCCATCAATTAGACTAAATTTATCGGTTTCTGAACAATCTACTATGATTGTGCCAAAAAAATATGGGTCGGTTGCATTAGAAGAAATAAATGCTTCAATGTCTTACCACAATTTATCACAGTGGGTTATTCCCCACGAATACCTGCGTTGAT
>JAAYJX010000147.1 GCA_012522695.1 Erysipelotrichia bacterium | reverse complement strand
GCTAAACATTGACCAAGATGATAATAAAGACAAGGTATTTTTGGTAAAACTTTGCATTTTTGTAAAGGAAAAATTTTATTTAATAAGTTAATAATTTCATAAGCATGTGTCGAGGTTGGAAAAGGGCCAAAATAAAAAAAGTTTTTATCTAAATCGTTTCGTGTAATTTTTAAAACTGGGCTTTTCTTTTTTCTTAAGGCGATATATGGATAATGTTTATCATCTTTTAATAAAATATTAAAACGAGGATAATGTTCTTTAATTAAATTCATCTCTAAAATAAAAGCTTCTTTTTCATTTTTTGTAATAATTGTTGCGAAATCTTCAACTTCAAAGACCATCGCTGCAACACGTCCAGCTTGCGGGCGAAGAAAATATTGACTAACGCGATTTTTTAAGTTTTTGGCTTTGCCAATATAAATAATTTCGCCTAGCTTATTTTTCATTAAGTAAACGCCAGGCTTTTGACTTAGAGTTAAAAGGCTTTGTTCAATTTGCTTTTTCATTTAAATATAATAATTGTTGCCCCGCCGCCACCTTCATGTTCACCGCCAAGACGATAACTTTCAACGAATGAGCATTGTTTTAAATATTCATGGAGTGCCTTACGTAAAGCCCCTTTACCAAAACCATGAATAATTCTTACTTGTTTAAAACGTTTTAAACGAGCGTTATCTAAATATTTCATAACAATTGGCATTGCTTCATCAACGTATAAACCAATAATATTTAGTTCAAGTTTAACGTCCATAATTTGTGGCGTGCTAATAACTTCAACTTCTTTTTTCTTTTTTGGAGGACTTATTTTTTTAACGCCTTCTAAAGATGTTTGAAATGTTAATCCTTCGGCTGTAACGATAACTAACTTGTTTGTCCTTTTTTGTTTAACGCGCCCCTCAATATTTAAATTTGCAATTAAAACATAATCGCCTTCATTAATATTTTCATCATAAATTTCTTCTTCTTTTAAAGGCGTTTTAACTAAATTATCAAGCTCTTTTTTTACTTTAATTACTTCATGAAGTTTTAAATTTTCGTCTTGTGATTTTTGAAAAATTAGATCAATATCTTCTTTTGCTTTTTTAATTAATTCTTTTTTAATTTCTTCGCTTTCTAAAAATAATTGTTGTTGTTCGTTTTTTATTTTTTCTTCTAAAGTCGCTAATTTTTCTTCTTTTAGCTGCAATTCGCTTGTTTTTTTCTTTAAATCCTTATTAATCGTCTCGTTTTCGTTTATTAGTTTTTGAAGGTTAGTCAGGGCTTGATTACTATCTTCAAGACCACTTTTTGTTAAATAATCTTTTGCTTTTAAAACAATGTCTTCTTGCAAATTAAATTTCATTGCAACTTCAAGCCCATAACTTCGTCCAGGAACATTCATCTTTAAAACATAAGTTGGCATCATTTTTTCTTCATCAAATAAAACTGAAGCATTAATAACGCCGGCTTCATTTAAAGCATAATTTTTTAAGCCATCATAATGAGATGACGAAAAAGTAAACACTTTCTTTTCTTTTAAATAATTTAAATACGAGATAGCAATTGCCTCACCTTCTAATGGTGATGTACCCGTACCGATTTCATCTAAAATAACGAGATCTTTTGATGTAACGTTTTCGGCAATATAACTTAAATTTTTAATATGACTTGAAAAAGTCGATAAATTAGAAAAAAGTGATTGTTGATCACCGATATCTGCATATATATTATTGAAATAACTTAGTCTTGCTTGTTGAGAAGTTGGTAATGCTAGGCCACATTGATTCATTAACACCATTAGGGCAAGTGTTTTTAAGGCAACGGTTTTTCCGCCAGCGTTAGGTCCACTTATCACAATAATGTAATTTTCTTGATCAAAGTAAAAATCATTACCGACGACTTTTAACGGGTCAATCAAAGGGTGTCTTGCTTTTTTTAAGTCAATTATTTTGTCTTTTTGTAGTGATGCGACTATCGCTTCATTTTTTAAAGCGTATAATGCTTTTGCTTGTGTATAATCAAAAAGCGCAATAATTTCATTATTTTTCAAAATATCAAATGAATGCTCACAAACTAATAAAGTTAATTTATTAAGTAAGCGTTTAATTTCTTCACTTTCTTCTTTTTTTAATAAATAAAGTTCGTTATTTAACTCAACAGCCCAGTCAGGTTCAATAAAAGTCGTTGCTCCAGAGTCACTTAAATCGTGGATAATACCTCTTGCTTTATTTTTATGAATTGTTTTTATCGGCAAAACAAAATGTCCATTACGAATTGTAATAAGGGCCTCACCGAGGTATTCGCTTAGGTTCACCATCGCCTTTTGCATTTGTGAATGTAATTTCGCTTCTTTTTCTTTTAATTGTTTACGAATATTTGCTAAAGTTTTTGAAGCATGATCAAAAATAGTTAAATCAGGGGCGATAACGTGATGAATTTGTTGTTCAATTTTATCTAAAAGGCTAATTTCTTTTATTTTCTTTTGAATTAAAGGAAACTCTTGGCCTCTTTTTTCTAAACTTTTAATTAATTTCAAACTAATAAGAACATCATAGGCAATCGCTTCTAATTCTAAAACATCTAAAGTTCCGCCCTTTAAGGCAAAGGCCATCATTTGCTCTAAATCTTTTGAATTAAGAATTGGTAAATTGCCATAGCGTAAATTTAAAATGACTAATTCATCTAAAAATTCTAAGACTTCTTTTAAAATAGTTTCTTCATACATTTTTAAATTTAAAATACGGCTTTTACCTTTTTCACTTTGTGTGAATGAAGCTATTTTCAGTCTTATTGCATTAAATTCTAATGTTTGATAAATATCTAACATGCTTTAATATTAGCACAAAATGTTAGCTCTATTACTTGTAGTAATCAATTATGCTAAAATAATTTTATGTCAACAAATAAATACATTACGCTTGAGCTAACCCATGATGAAGTTTTAGAACTTAAAAAGTATTACGAAAAATTTAGAATTAACGTTAATCATCCTTACGTTCTTTTTGCTAGCGAAAAGGGCAACGTAAGAATTACTTGTTTTTTTAATACAAAGGGTCGCAAGAATAAAATTACCTTTGTTGGTGAGGACGCCTTTTTAGAAGCGCGTCTTTGGCAAAGTGACTTATTATTAGAAGAGGAAGTAACGCAAATTATAAATCCTAACGTCTCGCAAATTGGCAGTGATGAATCAGGGGTCGGAGATTTTTTTGGTCCGCTTGTTGTGTGTGCTGCGTACGTTCCTTATGAAGATATTAAACTTTTAAAAAAATATAAAGTGACTGATTCAAAAAAGATGAGTGATGCCTATATTTTAAAAATTACACCGAAATTAATTAAACGCTTTTCTTACTCTTTATTAATTTTACGTAATGAAAAATATAATCTTTTAAGTGAAACAAAAATGAATGCTCACGAGATGAAAGCGCGCCTTCATAATCAAGCACTTTTAAATTTAAAGAAAAAGTTTCCTACGATTAATAATATTTTTGTTGATCAATTTGTTAATGAGAAAAAGTATTATAAATATTTACAAAATGAGAAAGAAGTTGTTAGAAATATTATCTTTGAGACTCGTGCCGAAAGTTCTTACGCAAGTGTCGCTTTAGCAAGCGTTATTGCCCGTTATACTTTTTTAATTGAAATCGAAAAATTCAACAAAAAATATAAGTTAAAATTCCCGCTTGGTGCCTCGCAAATCGTTACAGATTTCGCCAAACAATTCCTTGAACTTTTCGGGTTTGAAGAACTTAATAAAATTTGTAAAAAACACTTCGCAAATTATAATAAAATAATTATAAAATAATCTCTTTTTAAAGTTTGCAAAAATCTATTATTCTTTTTAATATTGAAAAAACCGATATTTTTTAAGTTTTTTTTACTCTACAAAATAGATATTTATGATTAGAAATTCAAAATTAAAATAATAAAAATTAATAGCGATTTGCATGTTTTTATTAATATTTGCATGTTTTTAGATGTTTATAGCATATTATTAATATAATATTCTTGCATTATTACTCTTAACAACTACTTTTTTATTTGCTATAATGCGATAGGAATTTAAACAAATGAGTAAATTATTTTTAAGAAGAACGAAAAAATAAATGTCACATTATCTCTTACTTCTTATTAGTCTAACAGTTGCTTCTATTGCCAGCGTTATTACATATTTTATCTCACGTAAAAAAACTTGGAAAAGTGGCCTTAAAGTATATGGCATCATTCTAATTGTTTTCTTTTTTGTACGTTATTTTTCATATCCGGATCAAGCTAGAAATATCGTTGGCTTAATCGATGGTCCCTTTAGTGCTGGTGTTAACTTTTTTGCGCTTATTGGCATTTGGATTGAATTAACTTTAATTGTTCTTTTAGTTCTTTATCCATTTTTTAAATTAAACATTATTAAGCATTTAATTAAGTTTGTTTTAACGCCTTTATTTTTACTTTATTTAGGCTTTTCACATTTTAGTGTTTCGATGCAACTCATCGGTTATAATGAGGAGGTTTTAGGTTGGACCTTCCCACATATAATGTTTTTAGTTACGACTGCTTTAATTATGTATGGCCTTTTTCTTGTTTGGAAAAAAGACTATTCTTTCAAATTAAAAAAAGAAGAACTCATTCGTCTTTTAATTGCTATTGTCCCGGTTTTCTTGGCTTCGATGCCAATGTATTCTCTTCAAATTATTTTTGGTAGTCAACTTGCTCGTTATAAAGTCGTTGATCTTTCCTCTACTCATCGAATCTTTATTTATATTAGTATCATTGTGCCTTTTCTTATTTACTTTGGTCTATATAAAAAAGACGAAGAAAGTAAACGTTTTGCGATGACTTATTTAAGTCTTGTGACAATGATTACTTTTGCTGCTAATTTTTATTATTTAGATTTTTTAACACCTTGGAGTTGGCCGATTCATTTATGTAACACAGCCATGTTTCTTCTACCACTAATTATAATTTTTAGGATGGATAAGCTTTTTTATTTTACTTATTTCATTAATGTTTTTGGCGCGTTAATGGCAATGCTAATGCCTAATTACAATGCGACAACAAGTTATACAAGTTTTACTGTTATCCAATTTTGGTATAATCATGCAATTGCCTATTTCGTGCCTTTGCTTCTTGTTGGCTTAAAGCTTTTTGAAAGACCAAAAATGAAACAAATGTTTTACTCACTACTTGCTTTTAGTGGTTATTTTATTTTAGTTATTATTTTAAATAGTTGGTTTAGTAACTATGCTACTGGCGTAGATTTTTTCTTTACTAATTCAGATTTCATTGCCGATAAACTCGGTAAGTGGGCGCGAAATATTTTTGCTATAAATGTAAGTTTTAATATTGGCGATTTAAATTTTGAGTTTCATCCTTTATACCAAGTTTTATTTTTACTTGTCTATGTTGGTGTCGCTTTTGCGATGTGGTTTGTTTATAGTTTAGGTTATTCAATTAGCGATTCATTAGTTGCTTTACGATTTGAGCAAAAACGAATTAAATTAAGTGAGTTTGCATTGCAAGCCGCTTTAAATGGAAGAAGTAAGGAGGAGCCTATGGAAGCTGATAGTGGAGTTAAACTAGAATTAAGAAATTTTTCTAAAAAATATGGGCGTAGTGAACATTTCGCTGTTAAAGACGCAAGCTTAACCGTTTATGGTGGTGAAATTTTTGGTTTTCTTGGCCCAAACGGAGCAGGTAAATCAACAACAATTAAAGCTATTGTTGGTATTCATACAATTACTGAAGGGTCAATTTTTGTTTGCGGTTTTGATGTTGAAAAACAACCCGTCATGGCTAAACAACAAATCGGTTATGTACCTGATCACTACGCGTTATATGAAAAATTAACCGCGCGCGAATACATTAATTACATTGCCGATATTTATAGTGTTACAAACGAGGAAAGACAAAAAAGAATCCCCTACTACACTAAGCTTTTTAATTTAGAAGAAGCTTTTGATAATCAAATTAAAACGTTTTCACATGGTATGAAGCAAAAAGTTGCTATTATTGCTGCGTTAATTCATGAACCTAAATTATGGCTTTTAGACGAACCATTAACTGGTTTGGATCCTGATAGTATTTATCAAGTTAAAGAAGTAATGAAACATCACGCCTCAAAAGGTAATATCGTGATGTTTTCATCACACTTAATTGACGTTGTTGAAAATTTATGTCAACGAATTGTTGTTATTAAAAAGGGTCATTTATTTGAACCCATACCTTTAAAAGAAGTTCATGAAAAAACAACTCTTGAACAATATTATTTAAACAAAGTATATGAAGAAAAGAAAGATGAGTAAAAGACGTAGAGTAAAACCATTTCCTTATGATTTGAAAACATTAATTGCTATGCAATTAAAAGACAAACTTGATTTAGGGTTTGTTAAAAACAAAGGGCAATTAATACGTAAAATCGTCTTTTTCATTTTGCGTTTTATTATCGTCGGCGTGATAAGTTTTGCATTATTTTATGTTGCTTCATTTTTTAAAATATTTCATAATTCGCCATTTTTACCAACGTCTTTAATGACGATTGTTTTAACAATTATTTTTGTTATCTCAACGATTACTTCTTCAAACGAATTACTTAAATCATTATATTTAGCAAAAGATAATGCCCTCCTTGTTACTTATCCAACGACTTTAAACAAAGTTTTCTTTTCAAAAATTGTTGTTTATTATTTATATGAGCTTTATAAAAACTTTACTTTTGTTGTCCCTATTTTTCTGGCATATGGACTTTTATCACCTGTTAGTCCCTTTTTCTATTTATGGGTTTTAGTTACTTTTTTTGTTGTAACTTTAATTCCTGTTATTTTAGGAGTAGTAATTAGTATTCCGCTTTTTTATATTAATGTATTCCTAAATCGTGTTCGCTTTTTAAAAACAGTAGTTTTTATAACGCTTTTATCATTATTTATTTGGTTAGTTGTTGAAATAATTTTATTAATCCCCCCAAGAATAAATATTTTATTTTTATGGGAGCCGATTAAAGCTGGTTTATCAGAAATATCGATTTTCTTCCAGAAATATTTTGTTTTTGTATATTATATCGTTGTGATGATATTTGGTAAATTAAATACATCAAGAGTGTATTCATATTTAAGTTGGGAGCCTTGGCTTATTTTCTTTTCTACCATTTTTATTTTAGGCGTTTTATTTATGCTAGCTTATTATGTTTCACGTTTTATCTTTTTAAAAATGATTTCGCAAGGTGATTCTTACGGAAAAAGCCTTAAACCAAAAGCAATCTTAAATGTTCGTCATTCACGTTTTATAACTTTTATTATTAAAGAAGTTCGTCTATTACTACGTAATGGTGAATTTGCCTATAACTTTTTAGCAACTTATATTTCGATTCCGATTATTATTTTATTAGTTAATCAAATTTTTGCGGGAATGGACTTATACGTTAAGGGGCAATTTTTTGTACAAGCATTTAATGTCCTTCTTATTTTATTACCTTTATTAGCTTCGAATGGTTTAATTGCGACGATGTATTCAAAAGAAGCACGAACTGCTTATATGAAAAGAACAAAACCAGTTAATGCTTTAATACCGCTTTTTGCTAAATTAATTCCCAATCTTGTTTTATCTTTAACATCGATTGTTGTTTCACTCATTGTTTTTAATATTTATATGAATTTTATTTTTATTAATATTTTTTTATTAGCACTAGGGATGATTTTTATTCAAGTTGGTCATTTATTTTTAAGTGGACTACTTGATTTAATGAATCCACAAAATGAACAATACGCGACAACGGGCACGCACGTGCAAAACCCTAATGAAACAAAATCAATTATTTTAGCTTTTGTAATTGCTTTTGCTTATGCTTTAATTACCTTGGCTTTTATTTTAGAAGCTGTTACCGATCCGAGTATTAAATTTAGTGTCGGCTTCTTAAAAATGTTTTTTATCGGTTTAGGTTTTGCTCTTATTGTTTTATATTTGTATAAAGAAAATATTAAAGTCTATTATAATCAAAGGGTGGAATCATAATGCGTAAATCTGTAGTTTTAATAATTTCAACAATTTCACTACTAGCCATTATTGCGATTGGTCTAATTTTTCAAAGAGCAAAAATTTATGATGAAACTGTATATATTGAAGAAATTATTGTTAAATCAGTTAAAATTGGCGATGATTTTTTTGAAACTTATTATTATGATCATGAAACAGATTATGGCTATCGTGTTAAAGACCCAAATAAAGATCATAATGCTCAATTCGCGATTCCTTATCAAGAAAATTTAACTATGTTAATTATTTATGAAGTTAAGCCTGAAACATCGACGAATAAAAATGTTACTTTTCATACGACTATCCATGATGATATTGAAAGGCAAATTGCTACTGTCGAGCGCGATAGTGGCCTCGTTACCTTCTTACAAGACGGGACTGCATCTTTTGATCTTCGCGCGGTTGATAACCCTGCGACGACGACTAAAATTAAAATCCGCACAAAAGATTTTTCTTTCGATTAAGAAATGATACAATCTGTGTTTGGATATATAAAAAAGAATAAGAAAGGACAAAAAAATGAAAAAAAGACGATTTATTCTGCCAATGCTCGTTCCACTTTTGGTCGTTGGACTTTTATTAACATCTTGTGATGACATAATTGATCCAACAACGACGGATCCGACAACGACTGATCCAACCTCAAGTGATCCAACTCCGAGTGATTCTATAACGGACACAACTGGAGATGTTGATCGAGGTGAACTACTTCGATTAGAATACGTGTCTGGTTTAAAAGAGCAATATATGATTCATGAACAAATCGATTTAGACGAAGTAAATGTTCAAGCAGTATTTGAAAATGATTCTTTATTAGTAACTGGTAAAGATTTAACATTTAATCCGCTCGTTCCCCTTACTAATACAATTGGTGTTTATCATTTAGAAATTTCATACTTAGAAAAAAGTATCACAAGAACTTACTGGGTTGTTGAATTTGATGAAATTGACAATTTAGATTTACCTAGTTCAATCGCCGCCTATCAAGCTTATATTAGTGAAAAAGGTGTTGATAAACGTAGTGAATTTATGGACCGCACACAAGGATATTTTGTTGGTAGTGATAATCCGTGGCGATTTTTTCCAGAAATTGAAGCTTATGATGATGATGGCGAAGAAGTAAGTGTTAGTGCCTATCATAGTAGTTCAAAGATTTTTGAAAAACGCGCTGGTGAATACGTTCAATTAACTGGTGATGATTTAGATAATGTCGTAACTATCGATGAATTTGCATCAACTTATCATTTTACAAGTGCAGCGATCGACAAAACTTATCGCTTAACAGTTCGTCCATATGGCGAAAAATATGCAACAAAAGCTAAATATGAAGTTAGTTTTGAAATTAAAGTAACGCAAGGATATAACGTTACAAAACAAGATGATTTACTTCACTTTGATAATTATAATTCTTATTGGGATCCCTACCGTGCATCAAAAAATATAACCCCGATTAATATTAGTGGTTTAATTTTACATAATGATATAAAACTTAAAGAAGAAAATATTGCTGATGGTTTTAAATATTTAGAAGGTGATGCTGATGTCAAGCTAACTGATAAGGATTATGACCGCGTCATTGGTTCTTTACGCGATAATAATGACTTATATCGTCGCACTATAGGTGCAGGTGAACACTTTGTTTTTAATGGCAATTATTTTAATATTGATTATACAGCCTTACCTTATGTTGTTCGTGAAGGCGAAAGAATTGATGAAGAGCCAGGAAAAGTTATTTCCCACTTCTCAATTTTTAAAGTTCATGGCGAAGATGATACAGCCGGCAACTTTACAATGAAAAATTTATCAGCAACAGGTAACGCCAATCGAACTGAAGTAGGTATTAAATCAGGCGGCGGAATGTTTTTAAAAGTTAACAAATCAATTACTAACTTTTATAATACTATCGTAAAACAAGCATTTACTATTTTAATTAGTGAAAACGAAGCTGAAAAAATCATCATTGAAAAAAGTCGTGGTTACGATACTTTTAGCTCTTTATTATATAGCTGGGGTACGATAGACTTTACGATTAAAGATAGTGAATTTATTGGTGCGGGTGGCCCGGTTATAATTGCCGATCATTACGATCATGCAGATGATGGTACGGGCGGTTATCCTTCAAACGTCAAAGTTATTAATTCAAAATTAGAATCTTGGGTTTTTGGTCAAGAAAACTGGTTTACGCTCGTCTCTGCTATTGCTGTCGTTCCACAAATTATTGCTTTAGGAGTTGGGCTTAGGGTTTATGGTACAAATACAATAATCCGTGGCGGAATGACTGAAGATGGTCCTGCAGAAAAATTTAATTTAATTGGCGTTATGAAATCTGGCGGAGCTCAAGCTCCAACTTCTGATAAGATACAAGGAACATTCCAAATTGATGAGACAGTCGGTTTGGATTTTGATGGGCCTTTTATGAGTGCTGTTGCTCCATACATGCCAGTTGAAATGCCAAGATTCCAATCAAGTGGTGGAGAAGTCGCTCTTCATGATGGTGAAAAATTAGTTGATGCATCTAATCAACCTATCATCCCTTATGAATACACAAATCAAAACCACTTTAGTGGCGATTATATGAATGTTTATTTTAATTTCGGAGGCAACGGCCACCTTGGAATCGTCTTTGGTTTAGCCGACTATATTACTGATTATTAAGAAAAAATTAATTACTTAATTCTTTCAAAAAATAAACAAAGTCATCTGGTAGAGGTGCATTAAAAGTCACTTCCTTTAAAGAAATTGGATGAAT
The DNA here is from genome assembly GCA_012522695.1 of Erysipelotrichia bacterium. GTDB lineage: Bacteria > Bacillota_I > Bacilli_A > RFN20 > CAG-826 > UBA1424. The sequence goes on along the minus strand of JAAYJX010000147.1, from coordinate 49,339 downwards.
AAAACTAAGGCTCGAGGCATGTAGATAAAATTTATCTACACGATAAACACTCGGGCCTTTTTCATATAGTTTATCGCCAATTAATGGGTGGTTAATATAAGCAAAATGCGCACGAATTTGATGTGTTCGCCCTGTTTTTAAAAAAGCTTGAACGTGACTTGCTTGTGAAAATCTTTCTAAAACTTTAAAAAAAGTTATCGCTTCTTTCCCATCTTTAACATTCACGCTTTGTTTTAAACGATTATTTTGGTCACGACTAAGCGAAGCGATAATTTGACCTTCGTCTTCAAAAATAATACTTTGAACAAGCGTGTGATAAACGCGTTCAACTGAACGTGCTTTAAATTGTTTAGCAAGTTTTTCATGAACAAAATCATTTTTAGCGACAATAATTAAGCCAGATGTTTCTTTATCAAGACGATGGACGATGCCAGGACGAAAAGGACCGCCAAGTGAAGATAAGTTTTGACTATGATGTAAAAGCGCATGAGCGAGTGTTATTTGATGTTTACCAGCACCTGGATGGACAACGAGTCCACTTGGTTTATTAACGACTAATAAATATTCATCTTCATAAATAATATCTAAATCTAAAGGCTTAGCATTTAACGTTACTTCTTTAGTCTTTAAAGTAACTTCAATTTTATCATTAGCTTTTAAAACATAATTTGCCTTAGTAATTTCATTATTTACTAAAACTAAATTTTCATTAATAAGTTTTTGAATATAACTACGTGAAACATCTTTAATTAAAAGTGTTAATGCCTTATCTAGACGCATCCCGACTTCATTTTTAATTAAAAACGTTTTATTCATTTTCTTTTTGTTTTTGCTCTAATTCATCTAAATACTCTTGCGGTGCTTTTGATAAATCTTCTTTAACTATTTTTTCTTTTTTAAAATCTTCAATTAAAAGTGACACGATTAATAAAATTGTCCCAACAACAAGTGCAGAATCAGCAATATTAAAAGTAGCAAAACGCCAGCCCCAAAATTCAAAAGATAAAAAGTCAATGACGCCACTAAAACCAACAATAGAATGCCAATAAAAAGCACGATCAATTAAATTACCAAACGCTCCACCAATCATCAAAGCTAAGGCTAAACGCATAAATAGTTTCATTTTTGCGCCGTTTTTAAAATAATAGCCACTCATACCAACGACCATCACAACGGAAATAACAATAAAAAGAACACGCCATGTCAAGTCGCCAGTATTACCTAAACCAAAAGCTGCTCCTTGATTGAAAGTTAAATGTAAATAAAAGAAATTAGGAATAACTTGAACTTCTTGATGAAGAGTTAAGTTTTTAACAATAAGCCATTTACTAATAATGTCAAAAAGAAAAACAAGGATCATAACCCAAATAAAAGAATAGAAAAAATCTAGAGCAATTTCTTTAATTGTTTTACTTGTAAAATATTTTTTAATTTTCTTCATCTTGATAATCCTTCTTTAATACATCATAGCAACGTTTGCATACGTGGTGTTCATCTATTTTCTTTAATTCTAAAACATAATTCCAACAACGGGGACATTTTTGACCACTTGCTTTTAAAATAGTAATTTCTTGATCGACGTTTTTAAATTCGACTTGTGAAACGACAAATAGCCGCGCAAGTTCAGTTTTATTATTAGCTAAATTAAGTTTATTTAATAATGGATGGTTTTCTTTGATGAAGAGCTTTGCTTCTTGTGAAGAACCGATTTCACCACTATTTCGATATTCTTCAAGAAGTTTTAAAACACGATCACGAAGAAGTAAAAAGGCTTCATAATCATTTAATGTTTCTTTTTGATAAGTATGGCTTACTTCTGGATAATCATAAAGTTGGGCATTATTTAAAACTTCACCAGGTAAATAAGAATTAACTTCATCCATCGTAAATGATAAAAATGGCGTTAATAAACGCATTAAAGTCGTCGTCACAGTGTAAATAACGTTTTGAACTTGCTTTCTTCTTAGTGAAGTTTTGCTTTCACAATATAAAATATCTTTCGTTAAATCTAAATAAAACGATGAAAGATCGCGTGAAATAAATGTTAGTATTTTATTTATTCCTTGGGCAAATTCATATTCATCAAAACTATTAATTGCTTCGTTTTTAATTTTTTCAAGTTGTGCTAAAAGAAAGTGATCAACGACTTCATACGTTTCTACTTTATCTAATTGAGGATTAAATGATGAGTCCACACCATTAGATAAATTACCGAGTAAAAATTTAAAAGTATTGCGAACTTTTCGATAAACATCAGCAATTTGCATAATAATACTTTCTGATATTCTAACGTCTTGTTTATAATCAATTGTCGCCGCCCAAAGTCTTAATAAATCAGCCCCATAAACATTAGCAACCTTAGTTGGATCGATACCATTACCTTTTGATTTTGACATTTTTGCCCAATTTTCATCAACAACAAAACCATGTGTTAGACATGCTTTAAATGGCGCTTTATCAAAAACTGCTGTTGAAATTGTTAATGAAGAATTAAACCAGCCACGATATTGATCATTACCTTCTAAATATAAATCACATGGATATTTTAAGTTACGTTTATTTAAGACACTATGAAAAGATGAGCCACTATCAAACCAAACGTCCATAATGTCCATTTCTTTTGTAAATTTATGATTTGGAGAATGTTTACTTTGATAATTTTTAGGAAGTAAATCCACTGCCTCTTTTTCATACCAAATATTACTACCATATTCCGCAAATAATTTAATTAAATGATCGAAAACTTCTTTTTCAATTAAAGGCGTTTTGTCTTCAGCATAAATAATTGGAATTGGTACACCCCAAACTCTTTGCCTAGAAATACACCAATCAAGACGATCTTTAATCATATTTTCCATTCTTGTTTGCCCCCAAGAAGGTATCCATCTAATATTTTCAACTTCTTTTAAAAGTTTTTCTTTAATCGGAGCAATTGAAATAAACCACTGCGGTGTTGAACGAAAAATCAAAGGTTTTTTTGTTCGCCAATCATGAGGATAAGAATGAACGCTCGTTGAATATTTAATTAAAGCATTATTTTCTTTAAGTAACTCCAAAATAACGTCATTAGCTAATTCATAAAATAAGCCATTAAGTTTTTCACCAGCTTCGTTAGTCATAAAGCCACGGCTATCAACTGGACAATAAGGTTCAATATTATATTTTTGACAAACATAATAGTCATCAAGCCCATGACCTGGAGCCGTATGAACAATGCCTGTCCCAGCTTCGTTTGTGACGTGTTCACCTACTATTACTAACGAAGAGCGTTCATAAAAAGGATGTTGAACTTTTAAAAATTCAAGTTCTTGGCCTTTAAATGTTTTAATTAATTTAACGTCTTTAAGTTCTAATTCTTCTTTAAGCCGTTCTTCAAATTGTTTTAAGAAAACAAAGCGGCCTTTATTTGTTTGATATAAGCCATATTCAAAACGTGGATGAACACTTAAAGCTAAGTTAGCCGGTAAAGTCCAAGGTGTTGTTGTCCAAATAAGAAATTGATCACCTTTTTTTAATTCGTTTAATTCATCAATTAAAGCAAAGCTAACATAAATTGAAGGCGAAGTAACTTCAAAATATTCAATTTCGGCTTCTGCTAAAGCTGATTCACTTGAAGGAGACCAATGAACAGGTTTTAAACCTTTATAAATTAAACCATCAAGCGCCATTTTAGAAAATGCTTCTAGTTGTTTTGCTTCGTATTCTTTATGTAGTGTAAAGTAAGGATTATCTAGATCACTTAAAACACCTAAACGAACGATTTGTTCTTTTTGAAGAGCAATTTGTTGAAGTGCATATTTTTCACAAAGATGGCGAAATTCATTAATCGGTGTCGTTTTACGATTAACACCTTGCTTTGTTATTTCATTTTCAATTGGTAAACCATGAGTGTCCCATCCTAAAACAAACGGAGTTAAATAACCACGCATATTTTTATAACGAACGATAAAGTCTTTTAAAAGGCGATTAAGCATATGTCCGCAGTGAATATTACCATTTGCATAAGGCGGACCATCATGAAGAAGAAACACTTCTTGATCAATTCGTTTTTCATTCATCGCATGGTAAAGATTTTCTTTTTCCCACTTAGCAAGAAAAAGCGGTTCTTTTTGATTTAAATTGCCACGCATTTCAAATGCAGTTTTTGGCATTAAAAGTGTTTTCTTTAGTTCCATAATCGTCTCTCCTATAAATAAAAGCGCCCAGCTAAGGACGCTCTTGATGCGCGGTACCACCTTAGTTTCATATTTAAGCAATATGACCCTCAATTATCTTTTTAACGCTAGATAGGCGGATTCCCTACTATTAATTTCAGGTTTCACTCAGAAGTGATACTTAAGATTTTTTGATAACCTTTCACCATCGTTATCTCGCTAATTTTTTTCTTAAGCGTGTCTTCGTCAACGCTTTATTTAATTTTACTTTTAAGTTGCGTTAATTGCAAATCTCTTTATGTAAAGAGCACCATTAGTAAAGCCTGAGAAGGAAATCTTTACTTTTCCTTCATAACTTACTCCCTCACCAAGAGTAAATGAATAAAGAGTATTATTTCCAGCCGTACCAACACTCATCGCTTGTTGTGGGAAATTATAACTACCAATTGAAACATTAATTTGAGCGCTTTTAATTGTCGCCGCTGTTGAGGCAACAATATGAATTTCATTAACGTTTGTTTTCTCATTATACAAAAAAGCATTTGTTGTTTCTAAATACATCGAATTAATTGCTTCCGTTCCCGTGCCGAATTGGCGGCCTAAGCCGCTTGCGGTATGGAAGCTACTAATTTTACCGGATTGAAAATAAAAATTGAAACTTAAGCCACCTAAATTCATGATATGAATTTTACCAGCTTCACTTGGTTTATTAAGTAAAGTAGCGAAAGGATCGCTATTTGTAAGCACATATTGATAAAGAGCTAGTAAACTAGGATCGGCTTCAATTTCTATTTCATATTTAGCTTCGTAATCTAAATAAGTAACACGAACTTCTTTTGTGCCTAAATCTTTGACTTCAAATTCGTAATTATCGCTTAATGAAACAGTAAAATCGTTCGTATTTAAAGGTGAATTTTTAGAAAGGTCTTGATTAATAATTCGCGCTTTAATATCATCTTTTTTTACAAACTTTTCGCCAACTTGATAATGAATTTTTAAATCATAAATAGCGAAATTGCGTTCATCTTTAGCGTCTTTTGTTTCGCCTTCTAAAACAACATCATAATAAGAGGGACGTATTTTTTCTAAAGTGCCACTTTCATTTTGTTTACTACCAAAAACATAATCGACTAATTCAGGATAGTCAACATATGGATTGCGATTATTTTGAAAAGAATATACGCCAATATTATGTTTATATTCACGTAAAGAAACATCATCAGTACTCCAAAGGAGTAAATCAACTAACATTCCGTGGGATTTGCACCCTGTTCCGCTAATTCCTTCAACAACATTTAAATCTTCAAATCTTGTTGCCATATAAAAAATTGCACGAGCTAACATGGCCTTTTCTTCTTCACGAGGTTCGAAAATACTAACGCTTTCATCACCAACGCTTTCAATTGCTCTTACACCAGTTACGTTACCATGGACGTCGGTTGGATAAACAACAGTGCCCATACTTTCATCGACATTACCCAAGTTTTTATTGCCGCGTGAGTTATTAATTCTTTTATCGCTAGCGAAAAGATTATGGAAATCACTTCTCATTTGTTTAACTAGTTCTTGTTCGGTGTCCGGGCGATCATTGCCCTCATGAAAATTACCTAATGTTTGGCAAAAAGCATGTTCACGTTGCCATCCATTATTTGATGATGTAGATGTGTATGTTTTTAAAGGTTGATAAGAAGCATAAACTAAGTTAACACGGTCTAAATTATCAAATGTTTCATCAGCTAGTTGATTTACTTCCCACTTTTGACTTGAAGTGTCAAAATTAACAAAACTAACGTTTTTATTTACTATTTGATATAGTTGTGTTTTTAAATCTTCACCATTTTCCCAAGAAGTAAGATTTTCATAATAGCCATTATAATAATCGTGATAAACAATATCTTCATCTGGTTCGGTTGAATCAGTTGTTGGATCGCTTGTCGTTGGATCGGTTATTGTTGGATCAGTTGTCGTTGGATCAACACTTGGCTCACAACTTACTAGTGTAAATACGCCGACTAAAAGTAAAGAAAAAGAAAGAAAAAGTTTTTGTATTTTATTTTTTTTAAGTAACATTTTTACCCCTCAAAAAGCCTGGTAAAATCGAATCTTCTTGTTTTTCTTGTTCATCAGAAACTTGTTTTGTATTTGTATCCTCTTTTGGAGTAGGTAAAGAATTTTTTTCACCTGATGTTTTCATTTTTTGAATTTCTTTTCCATAATCTGGAACACTTGTAAAATCAAATTCTTCAGTAAAGTCACTTGCAATAACACTAACTAAAATTTGATCACTTAATTCACGATTAATCGCAACACCAAATTTAACATCAATATTACTTCCTGCTGCTTCAATCACAAGGTTAACTGCTTCTTGTGCTTCAAAAAGCGAAACGTTAGGACCACAAGTGACAGAACAAATTGCTCTTCTAGCTCCATTAATACTTGCTTCGAGTAATGGTGAATTAATTGCGTTTTGCGCTGCATCATGGGCACGAGACGGCCCTTCACCAAAACCAAAACCAATTAAAGAAATACCCGCATCCTTTAAAGTGTTGCGAACATCAGCAAAATCAAGATTAATAATCGCTGGCATTAAAATTAAATCAGTTACAGTTTTAACAGATTGAGCTAAAACAGCATCTGATTCAGCAAAAGCACTTAAAATTGATTGCGTGCCACTAAGCATTAGTAATTTATCATTTGAAACAATAATAATTGCATCAACAGCGTCTTTTAATTCATTAAGCCCTTCAACTGAATGAGCAATTCGCTTTTTACCTTCAAAAGTAAAAGGTCTTGTAACGATGGCGACAACTAAAGCATTTTCTTCTTTAGCGACTTGCGCGATAATTGGCGCTGCGCCTGTACCAGTGCCTCCACCCATACCGGCCGCAATAAAAACCATATTTGCGCCTTTAACGACTTGTCGAATATCTTCAATCGAATCATTCGCGGCTTCTCGACCAACTGAAGGTTCTCCACCAGCTCCTAAGCCACCTGTAATGCCATAACCTAAAATAAGACGGTTTTTTGTTTTTGAGGAATTTAATGTTTGACGATCAGTATTAGCAACATAAAATTCAACGTCTTTTAAACCTTCATCAATCATTCGATTGACAGCGTTATTACCAGCCCCACCAACACCAATTACAACAATTTTAGCGACTGGTCTATAAGTATCATCGATTTCATTCATAAGCGAATTCTCCTTTATTATTTTCCTCTACTACTACGGCTTAAACTAGCAACGAGTGGACGATCTTCTTCGATATATGCAACATAATATTGACTAGCAATCAAACCACCTAAAGCATTAATAAAAGTTTGGTGACGGGCGCCAATTGTTTTTGGCACATAAATATAAATATCATTATCAGGAAAACTTTCTTCTAAAATATTTTGTAAATAATTTAAACGAGTAAAGCCACCCGTTAAAACAAGAGGGAGTTTTAAATATTTTTCATCATGATCGGCCATTAGTGTATTAATAGCTTGTTTAAGCGAAACGATATAATCATCAAGAAATCTTTTAACAATGACGTTTAAATGGTTTGTCGTATATTCTTTTTCTGTTTCATCAACAACACTTTTTGCAATCGTTGGATAAAAAGTAAGTTCGCGATGATCATAGCCATAACGACGTTTTATTTTTTCTGCTTCTTCAAATGGTATATTCAGTTCATTAGCAATAATATTCGTTAAATCTTCCCCACCTTTATTAAAAAAGGTTGAAGAATAAAGCATTTCATTACCAATTAAACTAATAGAAGTTAATTGTGAACCTAAATCAACGAGTAAATAGCTAGGTGGGGTTAACTTATTAAAAGTGTAAAAATAACTTGCTGCGTGAGGGGCAATAAAATAACGCACTACTTTTATTTCTGCATCAAGAAAAGCCTTTTTATAAGGCTCATAAACAGCATATGGTAAAACATGAATACGCGCTGAGAGGGATAAAGAAATTGATTTTTCTCCAATTGGTCTTTGTAAATATCGCTTTTTATTATCAAGTTCAAAATAATTAGGAATAATATCAACAATCGTTTGTTCTTTAGCAATACCTTCTTTACGAATTAAGTTAACAGCATTAGAAACATCGAGTTGTTCAATAATATCACTTTGTGAAGTTACTTCAGTCGTTTTTTCTTTTTCATAAACTTCTAAACCTAGAGCAGGCAAAATGACAATCGCCTCTTCAATTTCTAATTTAATTTTAGCAGTCGCATCTTTTAATTCTTTTAAAGATTTAAGTTCTTGAACGAGTAAAGGAAGATTAATAATTTTTCCGCGTTCAACAATTGCATTAATTGGTTTACGTAAAGTATAAACGACAATTGGTTGTTTATTTAAAAAATAACCAACGAGCACTTTTATCTCACTCGATGTTATTTCAATAATTGCTGTTTTTGTATTCATAATTTTGTCTAAATTATATTATATATAAAAAGCACATTTATTTCCAAGCCTTTTATCTAATTTTGTCCTAAAATTGTACTAATTATAAAAGCTGCATAACAAAATGCAGCTTTAGAAGGAGGAAATGGCTTTTTATTTTTCATGAACGACTTCTTGCGTATCGTTTTGATTTGCTTGCGCTTGCCTTGTGGCAATTTGAATTGTGATCGGAATTGAAATAGCAATTGCTGCTACGGCAAAAAGAGAAAACACAATAATGAATTTTCTCATTCGATAATAAGGGGCACGGCGGTGATACTTCACTAATTTGTCTTTCATACTTCACTCTCCTTTAGACGTTCAACAACACGTAGCTTAGCGCTTTTTGAGCGCGGATTATTCGTTTGTTCTAATTGACTAGGGCAAATAACTTTGCGGTTAATAAGTCGAAACTCTTCTTTTTTAATTTGATGAGGGAGTAAAAAATCATTTATTCTTGTTCCTTCAATTTTCGTTTTTTTATTAAACATTTGTTTAACAAGACGATCTTCTAAGGAATGAAAAGAAATAATTGCTAAACGGCCACCGGGCTTTAAATAAGCTAGAGCTTTTGTAATTGTTTGCTCTAAAACATTCAACTCATCGTTAACTTCAATTCTTAAGGCTTGAAAAATTTGTTTAGCAGGATGGCCTTTTTTTGCTAATTCTTTTATCGGTTTTGATAATTTAATAATTTCCACGAGTTCACTTGTTGTTTCAATTAATTTCTTTTTACGGGCTTGAATAATATTTTTAGCAACTTGATAAGAGTACTTATCTTCGCCATATTCACGAAAGACTTTTACTAAAGCTTCTAGTGAATAAAAATTAACAACTTCTTTAGCACTTAAGTCTTGTGAGGTATTCATGCGCATATCAAGCGGAGCGTTGTTTCGGTAAGAAAAGCCACGGCTTGGATCATCAAATTGCGGGGATGAAACACCTAAATCAAGTAAAATACCATCAACTTCGTAAATATTTAACTTTTTTAAGACTTCGGGGAAAGTTACAAAATTAGCATGAAGGGCTTCGAAGTTTTTACTAATCTTTGAAAGAACAATTTTAGAATACTTAATTGCTTCTAAATCTTGATCAAAGCCAATGACTTTTCCTTTTGAACTTAATCTTTTTAAAATTTCACTAGCATGACCGGCTCGTCCAAGTGTTAAATCAAGATAAACACCATCTTTTTGGATATTAAGTAGATGGATAACTTCATCACGTAAAACAGGGATATGTTTTAACATCGTTAAAGTGGCAACTTTTCAGCTTTGTTTTCAAAGTCTTTGGCGTTATCTAATAAATATTTTTCCCAAATAACTTCATCCCAAATTTCAAAATGATTAATAACTCCTACGACAACGACTTGGCGTGAAATGTTATGATCACTTAAAAGTTTTAAAGGAATTTGAATTCGTCCTTGGCTATCAACTTCAAGTTCAACAACGCTTGAAAGAGCAATACGTTGCACGTCCCGAGCATCACGCTGAGAGTAAGATAAATTTTCTAAAGCCTCAGTTAACTTTAAAAAAGTATCTTCTTTATAAACACTCAAAGATCCATCATAGCCACGGAGAATATAAAGCTTAGAACCTGCTAAAGTTCTTAATTTCTTTGGGATAACAAGACGGCCCTTTTCATCAAGGGTGTGATAATAACTGCCAAAGAACATACCACTTTCCTCCACTTTCTACCACTTGGATAACTATATTATACGCACAAGCGCTCGCTTCGTGCAAACAAAAAAATAACATTTTTTAATTTAAAAATATTCCAAAAAATAATGTTTATAAAATAAACAATTGATATATTTAGTAGTTTAATAGTATTTTTTTAGTAGTGTTATTTCTTCTTATTTATTAAAAGATCTAAGTTTTCAAATGGGGATTGTCCTTGTTCTTCTTGCTCTTTTTTAAACGAATCTTCATCTAAGAAACGGTAATTACGCCCGCCTTTAGGTAATTTTGCGCCAGGTTTAATTGGTCTCATATCAATATTTACACGAATAAGTGAGTACACTATTTCTTCAATATTTAAATAATCTTCTTCAATAATCATCGCGTCTTCATTAACGTTATATGTATCACTAATAAGAACTTCTTCATCCAGTTCTAAAATATGACTAAAGTGTTCAAGTGTATATGAACATTCTAAAAGAACTTCAACTTTTGCCCTAATATAAAAACTAATATGATTTCCTTTTTTTAATAATTCAATATCGCTTTGACACATTAAAATACTTATTAGTGGGCGAGTATATTTAAAAGGAGGTGAGGGAAAAATCAAATTCTCTTGTAAGACAAGAGGTATATGATAATTAATCTTACTTTTAAAAATATTCATTTTTATGTCCTTAAAATAATTTGATGTTTTTTATTTAAAAGTTCAATTAATTTCTTTTCTATTTCTTTTACTTCTTCATCAAGAAGAGTTTTTTGTTTATCTAAATATGTTAAAGAAATAGCTATTGATTTAAATCCTAATGGTAAATGTTTATCTAAATAAATATCAAATAAATTAACTTGATTAATAAGTTTTGAAAACGAAGTAATTGTTTTTTTAATTTCGCCATAAGTAACGTGTTCAGGCACTAAGAGTGATAAATCGCGTTTTATAACTGGAAAGCGGCTTAATTGCTCATAGACAATTGCTTTGCTCTCGCTTTGAAGAAGATCATCTAAAACAATTTCTAAAAGATAAACGCCTTCTTTTTCAACGTCATATTTTTTTGCCATTAAAGGATGAAGTTTACCTAAATAACCAACTACTTGGTTATCAAATTTTAAATAGGCACTTTGGCCAGGATGAAGTTCAACATTTGTTTTTTCAACTTTTTCAAATTTTAAACGATTAAGCGAAAGATGAAAATAACGAGCAAGGCCCTCAATTATACCTTTTAGATGATAAAAAGAATAAGGCGTTTTGTTTAATTCATCTTGTAAGAGTAATCCACCACTTAATAAAAGACTTAGATGTGTTTTTTCTTGGCCTTCATAATCGATATCACTTATTTCATAAAGAGCAAGATTTTTTTGATCACGAGCTTGGTTATAACTAGCGACTTGAAGTAGTGAAGGTATTAAACTTAGACGTAAATACATATGTTCTTCACTTAAAGGATTTAAAAGCTTATACGCTTTTGTTTGTTTTAGCAAAACAAAGTCACTAATTTCTTTTTTGGAAACGAGTGAATAAGTTAAAATTTCATCAATCCCACGATGTGATAAATATTGTCTTAGTCTTAAAACTTTATTTTTAAAAGGAGTATACCCGCCTAAAGTTGAAGGTAAAAGTGGTAGTGAACCTTTAATATGTTCTAAACCGATAAGGCGAATAACTTCTTCACTTAAATCAGCTTCACTAACTAAATCAATCCGCCAAGTTGGAGGCGTGGCAAGAAATGACTTATCATCTAAAACATCGACTTTAATATGCGCGCGCTTAAGCGTTTTTAAAATTTCTTCACTAGTGAAAGAAGTACCTAAGCGATTATTAATATATTCATAAGTCGATTTAATATTTTTAACTTCTTTTTGGCTTCTTTGATCGTAAGTAATAATTTCTTCGATACTTGAAGGTTTACATAATTTTAAAATTAAGTCGGTCGCCAAATGCATAACGCTTTCAAATTGATAAGGATTAATGCCTTTCATAAAACGAATTGAAGCATCACTAGTTAAGCCTAAGCGATTAGCTGTTTTTCGAATCGCACTAAAAGAAAAATTAGCAACTTCGATAACAATCTTTTTAGTTAATTCATCAACAGCACTACTATAAGCTCCGAAAACACCACCTAAACACATTACTTCATTATTAGATGTAATACCGATATCGCCTTTTTGGACTTGATATTCTTTTTCATCTAAACCAATAAAAGAACCAACATAGTCATCTTTAATAATCAATTCTTTTTTTGGAAGTTTATCATAATCATACATATGTAAAGGTTGCCCCGTTAAAAGCATGACATAATTACCAATATCAACAATGTTATTAATTGAGCGAACATTCATACTTTGCAAAGCAACTTTTAACCACTTTGGTGAAGGTCCAACTTGAATATCACTAATAACACGAGCTGAAAATTGCGGACATTGAGGCGTTAAAGAGTTAACATAAAAACTAGATTTATCGCCTTGAATTACTTTATAATCTTCTTTTTTAACTTCTAAATTTTCTAAGGTTGCAATTTCATAGGCAACATTTAAAAGCGCATATAAATCGCTGCGATTAGGTAAAATACGAAGATCTAAAAGATAATCATCTAAGCCTAAATATTCTAAAACGTTTGTTTCGCCAACTACTGCATCATTATCTAACTCTTCAATGCCTTCAAGTTGTTTTGAGCTTAGAAACTTATGATCAACTCCTAATTCACTTAACGAACAAATCATTCCTTCACTAACTTCACCGCGAAGTGAACTTTTTTTAATAACACCAAAGGGGAGTTTTGCTCCTTCTAAGGCAACGATAACTTTTAAATTTTCTCGACAATTAGGCGCACCACAAACGATTTGTAATGTTTTTTTACCGATATTAACTGTTGTGACGTGTAAATGATCACTATTAGTATGTTTTCTAACATTAACAATTTCACCAATTACTAAATTAGTCGCGCTTGCAAGTTTTTTAACTTCTTCAACTTCAACACCAGCAAAAGTTAATTTTTTTGCTAGAGCAAACGGATCGACATTATTTAGATTTATATATTTTTTGAGCCAATTATAACTTACAATCATCTTTTTATCCTCACCTTTTATTTAAATTGCTTTAAAAAGCGTACATCGTTTTGGTAAATGCGGCGAATATCATCAATTTGATATCTAAGCATTGCCACACGCTCAACCCCAATACCAAAAGCAAACCCAGAATAAATTTCCGGGTCATATCCTGACATTTTTAAAACATCTGGGTGAACCATTCCTGCTCCTAATATTTCAATATAGCCAGTATGTTTACAAGTCGGACAACCTTGACCATCACATTCAGCACAACTAACTTCAACTTCGACACTTGGTTCAGTAAATGGGAAATATGAACTAACTAGACGAATTTCTCTTTTTGGACCAAACATTTTTTTAATAAATAAATCAAGTGTTGCCTTAAGGTGACCTAAATTAATGTTTTGGCCAACGAGTAAACCTTCAATTTGCATAAATTGATGCGAGTGGGTCATATCATCATTATCCCGTCGGTAACATTTACCCGGACAAACGACTTTAATTAATTCGCCTTTTTTTTCTTCCATAACCCGAGCTTGTGCTGGGGATGTGTGTGTTCTTAAAAGGAGACTTTCACTAAAATAAAAAGAGTCTTGCATATCACGCGATGGGTGATTTTTAGGGATGTTCATTAATTCAAAATTATAATAATCACTTTCCACATCTCTTCCTTCTTTAACTTCATAACCCATTTCAATAAAAATATTTAAAATTTCATCACGAACTAAAAAGACCGGATTAACACCACCACTAGTATAATTAACACTAGGCAAACTTAAATCAATTTGTTCTTTATTTAATTTGTCAGTTAAATCTGCACGATCAATTAAATTACTTTTTTGTTCATAAAGTTGAAATAAATGTTCACGGACTGAATTAATTTTTTGGCCAAATACACTTCTTTCTTCTGGCGTTAAACTTTTTAAAATACTAAGCATCGTATTAATTTCAGCTTTTTTTGATAAATAGGCGTTACGAATTTCAATTAATTGTTTTTTTGAAATTGCTTCTTCGATTTTGTTTGTAATAAGTTTTAATAAATGATCAAGTTTTTCTAAATGTTCTTTCATAAAAGCTCCTAATAAAAAATAAAATGACACACAAGGAACGAATTTCTCCGTGGTGCCATCCTCTTTCGTAAATGAATTTACGCTCTATGTCTTAACGCGACTTACGGGAAAAAATTCCATCCTCGGAGGTGAATTCATCGCTTTTATTAGATGATGGGTCACACTTTTCCATCTTCCCTGGCTAATAATTATTTGCGACTACTACTTCTCGTCAACGTAAAAATAGTATAACACAACTTAAAAAACTATGTATAGTTTATCGTTGACTTAATCGATACAAAATAATACTTGCCGCGACACTAACATTTAAAGATTCAATTGAATGCATGGGAATTTTAATTTTGATGTCACTTATTTTTAAAATGTCTTGACTCACGCCTCGTCCTTCATTACCAAAAACAATAATATATTTTTCTAACAAATTCACTTCTTCAAACGATATAGCGTTTTTTAAAGAAGTGGCAACAATTTGATAACCTTCATCTTTTAAAGTTTCTAAATGTTTTGTTGAACTTTGTATTAAATTAAGATTAAAAAGTGCGCCTTGAGTTGCACTTATGACTTTTTCGTTATATATTGAAGCGCATTTTTTTGAAAGTAAAATATCTTGATAGCCGAAGGCTAAAGCCGTTCTTAAGATTGTTCCTAAATTACCAGGGTCGCTTACTTCATCTAAATAAATTAGTTTTTTAGTCGTTATTTCTTTTGCCTCTAGTTCATAACAAACCGCAATAACATTAGGTGGGCTTTTTTTGGAAGAAAGTTTTTTCATAATTACTAAAGGAATAACTAATTGCAGAAGATTAATATTTTTAAAAGGTTTTAAAACAAAAAGATGTTTAACTTTTTTAGTATTTAAAGCCATTTCTAAAAGATGTTCGCCTTCAATTAAGAAAAGTTTTTCTTGAAAACGATATTTAGGATGTTTAAGCTTTAAAGCTTCTAAAACATATTGATTATCTTTTGAAGTAATTTCTTTAATTATCACTAAACTGACCCTTTTTAATCATCTCAATTAATTCATAATAATTTGGGCAAAATTTTAATACTTTATTATAAAAAGAATTTTGATGATGAAAATGCGTATCATGAGCTAGTTCATGAATAATAATCGCATCACTAAGTTTTTCAGCAAAATGAATTAAAGCAAGTTGAAAAGTTAAAGAATGCGTTTTTTGTGAATTAGAAGCATAACGTGTTTTCATTTTCCGAACTTTAATATTATAAGGTTTTTTAATTTTCATTAGTTCTTCAAAATAACGCACGCGACTTGTAAAATGATTTAAAGCAATTGTTTTTAATTTTTTTTCTAAATCTTTTTCATCTAAATAATAAAGTTGGTTGTCGATTAGAAAGTTCTTTTTAGTTAAATAGCCTTCATTTAAAGTAATGAGTTCACCTAATAAGTATAGTTGCCCATTAAGAAGAGGATTAAGCGGAGATTGTTGTTTACTCAATAATCGTTCATAATGTTTGTTTAAGTATTTAATAATCGTTTGTTTTGGTGTTTTAAACGGAGCACTAACGAAAAAAGTATTATCGAGATAACGAAAAATAACATTTTTTATTTTCTTTGAAGTTACGACGACTAAATATTCTTTTTTGTCTTTACTAAAGCGAAATTCGTAATTCATTACTATAGTATATGCTTATTAGCATAATGAATAAAGTTTTTTCTTTTTTAAGTGCTAGAAGAATATGATAAACTATAATCGTTTTAAGGAGAAAAAAATGGCAAGGAAAAAATCAAACAAAAAAACAAACAAAAATGCGTTTTTATTATCAGGAGTTTTATTACTCGTTGCTTTAGTCTTATGGTTTGTTTTACCAGCAGTTAGTCGTACGCCTTTAATTGGTGACGATATTTCTTATACTTTTTTACAATCAACTTTTGGTTACAAAGAAGTTAATACTGAGATACAAGTATTCAATTTTAATATTGCGGGATTATTGGGACTTATCTTTTTAGTTTTAGCGCTTGTCGTTAGTGTATATCATTTTGTTGCTAAAAAATCAGTTCTAGGCGGTTTAGCTCATTTTGTCGTTTTAGTTTTAGGCGTTGCTGCTGGTGTTTTAGTTTTACTTTCTAAAACAACACTTCAAATTGAATTAGTTACAATTGATCCTAATAAAGTTCATTTAGCGATTGGAAGTTATATTGTTGGCCCTCTTGCAATCGTTGGTGGCGTCATTCCTTTTGCTTTTAAATTAATTAAATAATGAAAAAAATACTCATTAGTGCTTGCCTCGTTGGTGATAAAGTTCGTTATGATGGCGGACATAATCTTTCACCATACATTAATGAACTAATGAATTATTTTGAACTCGTTCCTTTTTGCCCTGAAGTTGAAGGCGGACTTAAAATTCCCCGTTTAAGAAGTGAAATTCGTTATGGGCGCGTTATTAATGAAAAAGGAAAAGAAGTAACAAAATATTTTAAAAAAGGTGCTGAATTGGCCCTTAATTTATGTAAATATTTACATATTGATTTAGCAATTTTAAAAGAAAATTCCCCATCGTGTGGAGTTCATTATATATATAATGGTTTTTTTGAAAACCATTTAATTAAAGGAAGCGGCTTAACCTCGACTTTATTAAAGCAAAATGGTATTCGCGTTCTTAGTCAAAACGAAATTCCGCTTCTACTTGAAGAATTAAAAAAAGAAAATATCTAATTAATTAATCTTTTTATTGTTTGGCTTGTTTAATTTCCGCAAGTGTTTTTTGATCAATTGCTTTAACGACTTCAGTAACTAATTTCACTGCTTCAAGATAATCGTCGATATGTACTAATGACACGTGGCTATGAAAATAACGACATGGGACAGAAATTGTCATCGTTACGACACCGGCATATTGTTTATGAATTTCACCAGCATCAGTACCACCAGCGGTCATTAAGTCGTAAGTGTACTTAATGCCTTTTTCTTTAGCAATCTTTTCAACAAAATCAAAAAGTCCCCGATGAGCAATAACAGAGCCATCCATAATCGATAAGGCAACACCTGCTCCTAATTTAGTCGGATGATTCGGCGCGCCAGGTAAGTCATATGACATTGTCACATCAAGGGCAAAGGCAATGTCTGGTTTAATATGATAGGCAGCCGTTCTTGCTCCTCTTAAACCAACTTCTTCTTGAACAGTACCGGCAGCAACGACGGTTGCTTTATGATCAACGTCTTTTAAGTTTTGTAAAACTTCAATAGCAATTGCCGCGCCAACACGATTATCCCAAGCTTTCCCTAAAAGTGTTTTATTATCATTCATAACGCGGAAGGGTGTATAAGGCGTAATCATATCGCCAACACGAACACCGAGTTTTTCGACTTCTTCTTTATTTTTAACGCCAATGTCAATATACATATCTTTAATTTCCATAACGCGGTTTCTTTGTTCAAGTGGCATACCATGAGGAGGTTGAGCGCCAACAACACCAAAGATTTTTTTACCTTCGCTAGTTGTAATGCGAACTGTTTGGGCTAAAACAACATGTCCCCACCACCCACCAATTGGATGAAAGCGAATGTATCCTTGATCTTCAATCCGATGAACTAAAAAACCAACTTCATCAATATGGCCTGATAACATAATAACTGGTTCATCTTTTTGCCCATCTTTATAGGCAATAATTGATCCTAAATTATCATATTCGATACGTGAAGCATAATCACTAACGTGTTTTTTGAAAACACGGCCTACTTCTTGTTCTCGGCCAGAAACGCCTTCGACTTCACTAAGTTCTTGTAAAAAGGCTAATCTTTTTTTGTCTGTCATTTATTTTTTTCTCCTTAATAATTATTTTCTTGTCGCTTGTAATTTTCTTGTAATTTTTTTAAGTATGCATCTTTTACTTCAAGGATTGTAAAATTCAAACTTAAAATTAGATTTAAGAAAAGCTGAATGGCTTTAGTATAGTTTTCTATATTATAATTATCAATCAGTTTACTAATTAAAGCGAATAATTCGTGAAAATGTTTCGTTAGACTTAAGTTTTCTTTTTGAATAACATAAGAAAACTTTTTTGTTTTTAAAGCAACACCAATCGATAAGAAAAAATGTAGTCCGTCTGCATATTCATCTAAAAGAATATTTTTATTAGAAGGACCTTTTGTTGACCAATATTTAAATACTCGTGTTTCATTAGCAAGTTCTGATATTTCAACGAGTAATGCTAAAAGACGATCATCTTTTGTCGATTCATAAGATGTACCATGTTTTAAAGCAATCGTTTCATCAAGACGGGCTTGTAAACCATATAACTCACTTAAGTCGAAAACATTGTTCATAATTTAATTTTCTTTAAATGCCAAATATCATTAATATATTGTTCAATTGTCCGATCAGTTGTAAAAAAGCCACTACGGGCAATATTAATAATTTGCATTTTTGCCCAAAGCGCTTTATCTAAATAAAGTTTTTCGATTTTTTCTTGCGCTTCAATATAGGCTGGTAAATCTTTTAAAATAAAGTAATTATCATTATGGTGCATTACTTCATCAAAGATGATTTGATATTTTTCATTTTTTCCAAATGTCCAAGGTCCATTAAATAAACTATCAATAATTTTTTTAATGCGTGGGTCACTATGATACATGTCCCAAGGATTATAATCACCTTGCGCGTAATGTTCTTCGACTTCTTCAGTTTTTAAACCAAAAATAACAGCGTTTTCTAAACCAACTAATTCTGATATTTCAACGTTAGCGCCATCAAGTGTTCCTAAAGTTATTGCTCCATTCATCATAAATTTCATATTACCAGTCCCGCTAGCTTCTTTTCCGGCTGTTGAAATTTGTTCGCTCACGTCTGTTGCGGGAATAATTTTTTCAGCAGAAGAGACACCATAATTTTCAACAAAGACGACTTGTAAATATTTACTTACTTTTTCATCGCGATTAATTACATCACTAACAGCAATAATTAGTTCGATAACTTTTTTCGCAAACGTATAACTTGGTGCCGCTTTTGCCCCAAAAATAAATGTTCTTGGATAAATTTTAAAGTTCGGGTCTTCTTTTAAGCGTTGGTATAAATAAATAATATGAAAAACATTCATTAGTTGCCTTTTATAAGCGTGAAGGCGTTTAATTTGCACATCAAAAATAGAATCAACATTAATAATTGTGCCTTGCTTTTTCTTTAAATAAGCTGCCAAAGCGAGTTTATTTTCATCTTTAATTTTTAAAACAGCCTCTTGAACTTTTTTATCATCTTTATACTTTTCAAACGCTTGAAGTTCGGACATATCTAAATACCATTTTTCACCAATTTTTTTGCTAATAAAATCAGTAAGTTTTGGATTAGCATACATCATCCAACGACGATGCGTTACGCCATTTGTTTTATTATTAAATTTTTCAGGATAAATTTCATAAAATTCTTTAAATGTATCACGCTTTAAAATTTCAGTATGAAGTTTAGCAACTCCATTAACAGAATAAGCAGCATAAATCGCAAGATTTGTCATATGGATTTGACCGTCTTTAACAATTTGCATCGCATAGCGTTTTCCTAAATCAATATTTTTCTCAGCGAGTTCAATATTAAAGCGGCGATTAATTTCTTCAATAATCATAAAACAACGTGGAATTAGACGTTGAACGTATTGAATCGGCCATTTTTCTAAAGCTTCTTGCATCGTTGTGTGGTTCGTATAAGCAAAGCTTTTTTGAACTTGTTTCCAAGCATCGTCCCATTCATATTCATATTCATCAATTAAAAGTCTCATCATTTCTGGAATAGCTAAAATCGGATGCGTATCATTTAATTGAAAAACATGATGTTCGGCAAATTGATCTAAATTACCAAAACGACGATTATGTCCGCGCATCGCACTTTGTAAGCCAGCACTAACTAAAAAATATTGTTGTCGAAGGCGTAAAATACGTCCTTGTTCAGTCGAATCGTCAGGATAAAGACCGTGACATAATTGTTTAAGCGTTTTTAAATATTCATCAAAATCTTGAGTTTTAGGGAGGTTTTCATAACTAGGTTCAGCCGACCATAAACGTAAAGTATTTGCAACATTATTACGATAACCCACGAGTGAAACATCATATGGCATGGCAATAACAGAAACAGCATTCGAAGTTCTAATGCCAAATTGGCCATTCTTTTTTAAGTAAGTTTCAGCATTACCATAAAATTTAACTTCGACAGCATGTTTTGGTTTGCGGACTTCAAAAACATAACCATTTGTGAGCCAATTATCAGGCATTTCAATTTGTTTATGATTACGAATTGCTTGGCGAAAAAACCCATATTCATAACGAATCGTATTACCATGTCCTGGATAGCCTAAAGAGGCAAGTGAATCCATAAAGCAAGCCGCTAAACGACCAAGACCTCCATTTCCTAAACCGGCATCTTTTTCTTGATCTTCTAATTCTTTAATATCAATGCCTAAATCTTTTAAACCTTGTTCAGCAATTTCATAAATACCAAGATTTTGTAAGTTTGAATGCATTAAACGACCAATAAGAAACTCCATCGAAAAATAAATTAATTGCTTACTTTTATTTTTTAAAATATGTTCACGTGTTTGCCGCCAATAATTACCAGCATAATCACGAACAATCGTTCCTAAAGCATCATAACGTTCGCTAATATGTGAATCTTTAACGTTTTTACCGTACTTTTCACTTAAACGCTTTGCGAATTCTTTTTTAAACTCATTTTTATCCTTAAACATCTTTTTCTCCTTCTACTTTTTATATTTTAAAATCATTGCTGCAAATGAAGCGACTTTAATTTTAATATGATGAGGACGGCCATAAGGTCCATAAGGTTCAGTTTTTAATGGTAAACCATTATATTGATTTGCCCCACTATAAACATCTTTATCACTATTAAAAATTTCTTCATAAATGCCTTCTTGATGAACGCCTAATTCATAATTTTCAAAATAATTAGGTGTCATATTAAAAACAAAAACTAAATGTGAATCGTCAACAATTCTTTCAAAAGCATAAATTGATTGATCAACGTTATCAGCCATCAACCAACGAAAACGTGTTGGATTATATTCTTGAAAATGCATCGCTTTTTCATATTTATAAATTAAATTTAAATCACGAATAAGTCTCGTAATCGAATCATGTTTAGGAAAAGTTCTTAAAACCCAAGGTAGAGATTTACTTTCATTCCATTCATCAAAAGAAGCTAATTCATTACCCATAAAATTAAGCTTTTTGCCAGGATGAGCGAATTGATATGTATATAAATTACGAAGTAGAGCAAACTTTTGTTCATAATCGCCCCACATTTTATTAATAATCGTACCCTTACCATGAACGACTTCATCATGAGAAAGCGGTAATAAGAAATTTTCACTAAAAAAATACGCCATCGAAAAAGTTAAATCATGATGATGATGTTTTTTATAAATTGGATCTTTAGAGTAATATTTTAAAGTATCATTCATCCAACCTAAATCCCATTTATAGTCGAAACCTAATCCACCATATCCGACTGGTTTAGTAACTCCTTGGAAGTCACTACTATCTTCAGCAATCATAATAATTGAAGGATGTTCGCCATGTAAAAGCGTATTCATTCTTTTTAAAAATTCAATCCCGCCTTCATTACGACCTTTAGACTTGTCACCATCATGAAAAATAATATTACTAACCGCATCAATTCTTAAACCATCAAAATGAAAATAAGTTAAAAAATAGTTCATCGCTGAAATTAAAAAAGAGCGAACTGGGTCTTTACTTAAATCAAATAAATTACTACCCCATTGTGAATATCTTCTTTTTTTATTTTTTGGTTCAAATAAATAATCACCATCAAAGTTTGCTAAAGCAAAATCATCTTTAGCAAAATGAACGGGGACAAAATCTAAAATCACACCAATGCCTGCTTGATGCATTCGATCAACAAAAGACATTAATTGTTTAGGATTTCCATAACGTGAATCAACCGAATAAAAACCAGTTGCTTGATATCCCCAAGAACCATCAAATGGATATTGAGTAATCGGCATAATTTCAACGTGTGTATAACCTAATTCTTTAACATAAGGAATTAAATAATCAGCAATTTCTTCATAACTTAAATGGCGATTATCAACTTTTCCTTTCCAAGAACCTAGATGAATTTCATAAATTGACATCGGTGCATCAAATTGACGTGAGCGATTTTTCATGTAAGCACTGTCGTGCCAAATAAAATTTTTAATATCGAAAAGACGTGAACAAGTCGCTGGCCGATATTCACTATAAAAAGCAAAGGGATCAGCTTTATCGACATATTCGCCTTTAGCGTTTTTAAAATGATATTTATATGATTCATACTCACGTAAATATGGAATAAAAAGTTCATAAACACCGACATCATCAACTTTATTCATTTTATGCTTATAAAAATCCCATTGATTAAAAGTGCCAATAACACTAACATCACTTGCCATCGGCGCATAAAGACGAAACATAACGCCAGGAACTTTTTTATTATTAATTTCTTGTTCAATAAAATGAGCGCCAAAATATTCATAAGCGCGTGTTGTTTGTCCTAATAAAAAATCATAAAGTAGTCCGTACGCCATACACTAATTATTTATTATACATATACACGCGATATAATTAAAGTGTCAAAAGTTAAAATTGAACTTAAGTTAATTAATCGCTATAATTTTAAATGTTGATATGAGGAAAAAAAATGAAAAAGATTCTCGTTGTTAATGCCGGAAGTTCAAGTTTAAAATTTAAATTGTATTTAATGCCAAGCGAAGAAGTATTATGTTCAGGTATTGCTGAACGGATTATGCATGAAGATGCAATTTTTCAAATTAAAATTAATCAGCAAAGTTATAAAGAAGTATTGCCGATTAGTGATCATAAAAAAGCTGTTCATTTACTCGTAGATGCCCTTAAAAAACATAATATTATCCAAAGCTTTGATGAAATTGCTGCAATTGGTCATCGTGTTGTTCAAGGTGGTAAATATTATAATAAGAGTGTTATTTTTGATGAATCGGTTGCTGAAAAAGTCCATTCTTTAATCGACTTAGCTCCACTTCATAATGGTCCAAATTTAACTGGCTATCGAGCTTTTAAAGAAATACTACCTAACATACCAAATGTCGCTACTTTTGATACAGCCTTTCATCGGAGTATGGCCGAAGAAGATTTTGTTTTTCCAATCCCATATGAATTAACAACAAAATACGATCTTTATCGTTATGGCTTCCATGGCACTTCTCATGAATATTTAGCAATTGAAGGCGCTAAATTATTAGGTCAAGAAAATTTAAAAATTATTACTTGTCATATTGGTTCAGGCGCTTCAATTAGTGCGGTTAAAAATGGTAAATGTGTTGCTACTTCGATGGGTCTAACTCCTCTTGGCGGTATTATGATGGGAACAAGAACTGGCGATATTGATCCGTCAATCGTTTATTTTTTGTGTCATAAATTAAATAAAGACATTCAAGAAGTTTATGATATCTTAAATAAAAAATCAGGTCTTTTAGGTGTTTCTGGTGTTTCAAATGATGCTCGCGATGTCGATAAAGCTAAGGCTAAAGGAAACGAACGAGCAATCTTAGCACAACGTTTATTTATTCGGCGAATTGCTGATTATATTGGTCAATATTTTGTGCGCTTAGGCGGAGCTGATTTAATTATTTTTTCAGCGGGAATTGGCGAGAATTCGCACTCTTTTCGCCAAAATGTCATAAAAGAAATAAGTTCTGCACTTGAAATCGACTTTAATGAAGAAATTAATAAAAATAGTCGGGCTATTACAACTTTATTAACAAATCCGAGCAGTAAAGTTCACGTTGCTTTAATTCCGACTGATGAAGAAGTTATGATTGCGCGCGATACTTTTCGGCTAATTTAATTAAAAAAACGCTATAAATGGTATTACTTTAGTAATAAGCAAAATTTAAAACCGCTTTCATTTTCATATTTATGAATAAATATTTTTTATTGTTGACAATATTTTTGTTAAGACTTACTATTAAAATAATTTTTATTTACACGAAAGGAGAAATGCTGTAATGAAATTAAAAAAACTTTTACCAATCACATTGCTCGCTTTATTGTCATTAGCAAGTTGTGATGTACTTCCACTTCCGACTGATAGTGATGATCCATCGGTAACGGACACGTCTCCAACTGATTCGACAGAACCGTCAAACGACACTTCCTCAGATCCGACAGATTCCTCAAGCGATACTTCCTCAGATCCGACAGATTCCTCAAGCGACACTTCCTCAGATCCGACAGATTCCTCAAGCGATACTTCCTCAGATCCGACAGATACAAGTTCTGATCCGACCGATACAAGTTCTGATCCAGATTCAGATCCAGATCCAGAACCAAGTCTTTTAGCCGATTTTATTGCCGGTTTAGACGAAGGTTTTGTAGATGTGGACGATCTTTATTATGTACTTGATAACATTGGTGAAGCCTCTAAAGGCATTAACGCAGCCGTAATTCAACGCGTTGAAGGTTTTGACCCAAGAATTCTTAATGATCCATCACAAGCTTACTTGGAAGAAGTTAGTGGCTATGGCTTAATTGATGGCGACGCTGTTGAAGTTGGCGTTGAAGTTGATTTAGCTCTTGCTGAGGATAATGGCGCAGGTGGTTATGTTCTCGGAGACTCTTTCCCTTATATTAATGAAGTTATGACTGTTTGGGATGATGGCGAAGAAGTTCACTTAACTAATCTTGCCGAAGACGATGTTGACGATCCATATTCATTTGCAATTAGTGCTGATTCTGATGATGTCGATATCGATGACTTTAAAGTATTTATCAACAGCGGAAATGCTGAAGAATACTTATATTGGGCCGAAGCTGCTTATATGGCTTTCGCTGGCGGAGATGACTTTGAAGTAGTTCGCTTAGTTGCCCAAGCTGAAAAAGTCGTTGATGAAGAAGATGGCGACTATTTACATCTTAGATATTATACATTCGGTTCTTGGTTTGATATTTATAGCGCCGAAGGTGCTGGTTGGGGACCTAGCTATGCTGGCGTCTATGTCGATCGTGGCGAAGTTTGGGGCTTTGAAGCTATTATTAATGCTGATGGCGTTTTCGAAGCAGCCTATAACTATTTTGATCATTTAATCGAAATCCTTTATTATGATTTAAATTGGGACGAAAGCGATCCTGTTCCTGAAGGTTCAGACGACTTTGATATCGAAGACCTTGATTTAATTATTGTAGATGAAGGTTGGGGATTAGTTTATGATGTGACACTTTTTGTGTTCTTTAGTCTTG
The DNA here is from genome assembly GCA_012522695.1 of Erysipelotrichia bacterium. Classification (GTDB taxonomy): domain Bacteria; phylum Bacillota_I; class Bacilli_A; order RFN20; family CAG-826; genus UBA1424. The sequence continues at coordinate 23,729 of JAAYJX010000147.1, read as the reverse complement.
ATGAAGTCGCAATCGAACTTCCTGACGTTGATGACTATCGTGAAGCCGATGCCTCTGACACAACTTATTTCTTTGATTTAGAAGACTACGGCTTCGAAGTCTAAGATTAATTAGTTAAACAAAATTTGTTTAAAAGCGGCTCTAAGGAGTCGCTTTTTCTTTTCTTTAAAGAGAAAAAAACTTATAATATATATTTAGTTATATAGATAATAGAAAAGAGAATTGTTTTATGAATAAAATTGATCGTTTAATTAAAAAAGAAGCTAAGCCTTTTTTAAAACAATATCACGAGATATTAAATGAAATTAAAAAATTTGATAAAATCGCCCTTTTTCGTCATATTATGCCCGATTTTGATGCGATGGGTACACAAATGGGTTTATATATTTGGTTAAAGGATAATTTTCCAAATAAAGAAATTCGTTATTTGGGTGATAACCATGTAAGTTTTACCCCACGTCTTTTCCCTGAAACCGAAAAATTAAATGAGGATTGGTTTAATGAGCCGTTCTTAGCTATTATTTTAGATACCGCTAATAAGTCACGGATTGCTGATCCGCGTTGGGCAAAAGCAAGTTTAATTATTAAAATAGATCATCACCCTGCTGTTGAACAATTTGGTCATATAAATCTCGTTAATACAAAGATGGCCGCGGCAAGTGAAATTGTTGTCAATATGCTTTTATCAATTAAAGGCAAGTACATTTTAAGTAAAGAAGCTGCTAGTAACTTTTATATTGCCCTAGCAGGCGATTCAGGACGTTTCCAATATAATTCCACTACTCCACATACTTTTGCGATTGCTAAAGAATTACTTAAGACTGGTTTTACTTTAAGTAATGTTTATCAAAAAATGTATTATAAAAAAATTGAAGACTTAAAAGTTACGGCATACGTTTTAAACAATTTTAAAGTTAGCGAACACGGTGTTGCTTATTATGTTTTAAGTGACGAGGTTCAAAAAGAATTAAATATTACGACTGAACGTGGTAAAGAAAACGTTAATATTTTTTCTAATATTGAAGGGATTAATGTTTGGTGTTCGATTACTGAGGATATAAAAGACAAATGTTATCGGATTTCAATTCGTTCGAAAGAAAAAGCAATTAATGAAGTCGCAGCTAAATATGAAGGTGGCGGACACGCCCAAGCTAGCGGTGCAAAAATTAAAACCCTCGATCAACTTGAGCAATTTATTAAAGATTTAGACGACTTATTCATTTAAGAAAAAGGTTTTGCAACCTTTTCATTAAAAAAGAGTAAATCTTTTGCTAAAATATAGAAGATGAATTTTATTCCTTTACACGTTTATAGCGGCTATTCTTTTTTACAAAGTGGACTTAATTTAGAAAAATACGCCAAAGCTTTAAAAAAAAGAGGCTTTTTAGGTTCAGGAATAAGCGATTTTGCATCATTAACAGGTTTACCGCATTTTGAAAAACTTTTAAAAAAATATCAATTAAAACCTCTCTTTGGTTTAGATTTAGAAATTAATGAACTCGTCTTATCATTTTATATTTTAAATGAAGTTGGCTATCTGCATCTTTTAGAAATTGTTTATTTAAAAAGAAAGGGCGAATTAAGTCTTGAAGATATAAAACTAAGAAGTGAGGGCTTGGCAATTGTATTAGCCATTAATCAAAGTAAACTTAAAGATTTATATTTAGAAGATAAAAGTTTAATGTCACGGTTTTTGCTCCCCTACTCTTTTTTAAGTAAGTATTTTTACTTAGGAATTGATTATTTAATTCAAGAAGAAGAGCAAGAATATTTAACTTATTTTCGTGAATTTGCAAATAAATACAATTATCATTCGATTGCTTTTCCACTTATTAAATATCTTGAAAAAAAAGATGCACTTATTTTAACAATTGTTGAGGCAATTAAAAATGATGCTTTTTTAGAAATTAAAGAAGTTGAAGGTCATTTATATTTATTAACTAAAGAAGAAATCACGTCTTTTTATCTTAAAGAAGAAATTGAAGCGACTTCTAATTTACATTCTTTAAGTTCATTCGAACTTATTAAAAAGCGTGGCGAACTTTTAAAATTTAATCATTTTAATAAAGAAGAAAGTGATGCTTACTTAAAAGAAATGGCTTTAAAGGGCTTAAAAGAAAAAGTTAAGGACCCAGATGAAACATATTTAAAGCGTTTAAATTACGAATTAGATGTTATTACTAAGATGGGTTATAGCGACTATTTTTTAATTGTTAGTGATTATGTTAGATTTGCTAAAAATGTGCAAATAGCTGTCGGTCCAGGTCGAGGTAGCGCGGCTAGTTCACTTGTTAGTTATGCTTTAGGTATCGTTAGTTGTGATCCTTTAGAACATGATTTATTATTTGAGCGCTTTTTAAATCCTGAACGCTTATCTTTACCAGATATTGATTTAGATTTTTCTGATCTTCGTCGTCATGAAGTTATTGAATATTTAAAAGAAAAATATGGACAAAATAAAGTTTCTCATATAATGACTGTTCAAACAATTGGTGCGAAACAAGCTTTACGTGATATCGGACGTGTTTATCAAATTGAAAATCGTGAAATCGATTATATATCAAAACTAATTATTGATCCAAGTGCTTCACTTCGAGAAAACTATAAAAGAAATCCAGCTTTTAAGAAGTTAGTTGATAGTGATAAATATTATTTAGAAATCGTTACTCTAGCTTCTTATATTGAAGGCTTTCCTCGTCAACAAGGCATGCACGCAGCTGGAATTATTTTAAACGATGAGCCTTTAGAAAAAGTTTTACCAATTAGCCTTGATTATGAAGGAAATTATTTAAGTGAATATGAAATGGACTTTTTAGAAGCGCAAGGCTTTTTAAAAATGGATATTTTAGGCCTAAGAAATTTATCAATTGTTGATGATTGTCTTTTACTTATTAAAAAAAATAAAGGCATAAGCTTAAATTATGAAACTCTGCCATGTAATGACATTAAGGCCATTAAACTTATTAAAGATGATTTAGTAATGGGTTTGTTTCAACTTGAATCAAGCGGGATGAGAAAGGCAATTAAACAATTAGAACCTGAAACGTTTGATGATATTGTTGCGCTTTTAGCTTTGTTTCGACCTGGTCCGATGAAAAATATTCCTTTATATGCTTCACGCAAGAAAAACAAAACGAAAATTAATTATCCATCTCCTAACTTAGAAAAAATCTTAAGTCCAACTTATGGAATTATTGTTTATCAAGAGCAAATTATGCAAATTGTTCGTGAGATGGCCCAATTTTCATATGCTGAGGCCGATTCTTTTCGGCGTGCGATTTCAAAAAAAGATAGTTTGGAATTAGCTAATTTAAGAAATAACTTTATAAGGGGTGCAACGAATAATAATTATACAAACGAAGAAGCTAATAAAGTTTTTGATTTAATTTATAAATTTGCTGATTATGGCTTTAACAAAAGCCATTCACTATGTTATGCAAAACTTGCCACACAAATGGCGTATTTAAAAGCTTATTATCCACTTGAATTTTATGTTGCAATCTTAACCCATTCACCAGGGGCAAGTGATGATAAATTTTTTATTACATTAAGTGAAATTAAAAAACGTAACATCCAAATTCTTGGCCCTAATATTAATTATTCAGAAACAAACTTTTCTTTAAAAGACGGGGCTTTATTATTTCCTTTATCGATGATTAAAGGTTTTTTAAGTGCGACCGTTATAAATATTTTAGAAGAAAGAGTAAAAGGGGGTCTTTTTAAAGATTTCTTTGATTTTGTTGAGCGAATGTTTTTTTACCAAATTAGTCCCGTTTCCCTTACTAAATTAATTAACGCCGGCGCTTTTGATTTATTTAATGTTAGTCGTGCTAATTTACGAGCAAGCATAAATAAGGCTCTTCAATATGCTTCACTTAGATATAACAAAGACGGACAATTAATTATTGATAGTTTAAGCGTCCCTAAGCCAAGTTATGAAACAAAAGCACACGTTGACGAACTTGAAGACTTGCAACTTGAATATGAAACGCTCGGCTTAATGCTTAGTGGGTCGCCTTTAAAATATAAACAAGACTTATATGAAACACATAAAGATTTAGTAACTATTTTTGTAGCAAAAGAAAAAGAATTAAGAAATGCTCATCTTCTTGTAATTGTTCGTAGTGTCCGTGTTATTAAAACAAAAACTGGATCTTTAATGGCGTTTTTAAACGTTTTTGATGAAAGCGATGAATTAGAAGTAACGATTTTTTCAAAGCAATATCTTTTATATCATGATTTACTTGTTAAAAATAACATCCTACGTATAAAAGGTTATTTTGATCTTAAACGCGAAAATACTTTAATCGCAAATGAAATTATAGGGGTAGATAAATAAATGGCAAAAGTTTATATAATTGATGGTAATTCTTTACTTTTTCGGGCGTATTATGCAACGGCCTATCGACAAAACGAAGCTTTAATGCGAACAAAAGATGGAATACCAACAAATGCTTTATTTGCCTTTGGCAATATGATTAATAAAATTTTAAATTCTTTAAAAGACGGCGAACATATTTTTGTTGCTTTTGATACAGGTAAGGCTACTTTTCGTAAAGAAGAGTTTGAAGATTATAAAGCGCAAAGAAAGCCTGTTGATGAACAACTCATTATTCAAATGCCCCTAGCAAGACAACTTTTAACTTCACTCGGTATTTATGTTTATGAAGAAGATGGCTATGAAGCTGACGATTTATGTGGAACATTAGCGAAAATTGCTTCAAAAGAAAAACATCAAGTTGTTATTTATACTAGTGACCGTGATTTCTTACAACTAATTGATAAAAACATTTCTGTTCATCTTTTAAAAACTGGTTTATCAAATATTGAAATTGTTAATCATCTAAATATGGTTGAAGGCTATGGAGTGCGTCCTGATCAAGTCCCAGATTTTAAAGGATTAACGGGCGATAGTAGCGATAACCTTCCTGGTATTCCTGGGGTCGGGCCTAAAACAGCAATCAATTTATTATCACAATTTGAAACACTTGAAGAAATTATTGAAGCTGCTCCAAGTATGACTTCAAAAGTTGGTGAAAATATTGTCACTCATGCCGAGGTAGGTTTATTAACAAAAAAACTTGCAACAATTCATACGAGCGTCGATTTACCATTTTCTTTAGATGCAACACTTTACCAAGGATATGATTTTAAAGTCATTAATGACTTTGCGCAAACATACGAATTAAAAAGTTTATTAAATCGTCTTCCGCAAAAATTCCGTCAAAGCAGTCTTGAGCCTAATGAAATTAAATATCTTGAAGTAACAAGTTTTAAAAATATTACTTTAAAAAAAGAGATCGGTTTAGCGCTTGATGTTGAAGAGGGAAATTATTTTAAAAGTGAAATTTTTGGTTTAGCAATTTGTGATGATCAACAAATTTACTATATAAAAAATGAATATTTACAAAATGATGAAACACTTAAAAAAATTTTAGAAGATAAAACTTGTTTAAAACACGTCTATGACGCTAAGGCAATTAAGATTCTTTTAAGTCGTTTAAGTATTAATTTAGAAGGCCTTGCTTTTGATTTATTACTAAGTGCTTATTTGCTTGATACTTCGCTTAAAAATGAAGCTGGAGCAATTTATAATTATTTTGGTAAAGATATATATGCCGAAGATGATAACTTGATTTCTCTTTTCGAAAACGCTCATCCTTTAAGAACATCAAAAATTGCTTATTTTGCTTTAAAGTTAAAAGAAAACGTCCAAAAGCTTTTAAAAAAAGAAGGTGTCGATGAACTTTATCATACAATCGAACTTCCCTTAGCAATTGTTTTAGCAGAAATGGAAATTGAAGGTTTCCCCTTGCAAGTTGATGTTTTAAAAGCAATTGGTGAAACTTTTTCGAAACAAATTAATATTTTAAGTGAGCAAATATTTATTCTTGCTGGTGAAATTATTAATTTAAATTCGCCAAAGCAAGTCGGTGAACTTTTATACGATAAATTACTTCTCCCTCGTCCAAAAAAAGACTCTACTTCTTTTGAGGTTTTATCGAAGTTAAGTGATGAATATGAAATTGTTAGATTAATTTTAGAATATCGAAAATACGCTAAGTTGCAATCAACCTATATTGAAGGTATAAGTGCCCATCTTTACGAAGATGGAAAACTGCATACAATTTTTAATCAAGCTTTAACGACGACGGGAAGGCTTTCAAGTAGTGAGCCTAATTTACAAAATATATCAGTTCGTGATGAAGAAGGACGTTTAATTCGTCAAGCCTTTTATTATAATGATGAAAATGTTTATATTGGTTCATTTGATTATTCGCAAATTGAACTGCGTGTCTTAGCCGTTTTAAGTAATTGTCAAACATTAATTAAAGCTTTTAATGAAGGTGAAGACATCCATGATTTAACCGCTAAAGCATTATTTAGTGAAGACGACTTAGACGCTAGAAGAAAAGCCAAAGCCGTTAACTTTGGAATTGTTTATGGTATTTCCGATTGGGGTTTAAGTGAACAATTAAATATTTCGGTTAAAGAAGCAAAAAAAATTATCGAGACTTTTTTTCTTACTTATCAAGAAGTTGACTTATTTTTAAAAAGCATGGTCGAAGAAGCTTTTCAAAATGGTTATGTTTCAACGTACTTTAAAAGAAGACGTTATATTCGTGAAATTTATGAAACAAATTATCATAAACGCGAATTTGCAAAGCGGGCTGCGATGAACGCACCAATTCAAGGAACAGCCGCTGATTTAATTAAACTAGCAATGATTAATGTCACAAAAATGTTAAAAGAAAAAGGTTATAAATCGCGACTTGTTTTACAAATTCATGATGAACTTATTTTTAAAATTCCACGTGATGAAAAAGAATTAGTTAAAAAAGATATTATTAAAGTTATGGAAAATATTTCCGCCTTTAAAATGAAATTAAAAGTAGAGGGAAACATCGCTAAAAGTTGGTATGATGTATAATTAAATTATGCCAGAACTACCAGAAGTTGAAACAATTAAAAATATCTTAAAAAGTGTTATTTTGCATAAAACAATTGCAAAAGTAGATGTTTTTTATGAAAAAGTCGTTAAAAATGACCTTTCTTTTTTTAAAAACACACTTTTAAATAAAACAATTTTAGACTTAGAAAGAATAGGTAAATATTTAATTTTTCATCTAAGTGAAGGATTCGTTATTGTTTCACATTTAAGAATGGAAGGTAAATATTTTTATTATCAAAACCAAAAAGAAACGATTAATAAACACGGTTTAGTTTTGTTTACATTTACTGATCAAACATATTTAGAATATAACGATACAAGACGTTTTGGGATGCTTAAATTAACAACAAAAGACGAATATAAAAATTTGCCTTGTTTAAAAAAATTAGGCCCAGAACCGAGTAATGTTTTAGATTTTAATAAGTTATTTTCAATCTTAAAAAGAAAATCAATTCCAATTAAAGCGGTCTTGCTTGATCAAACTTTTTTAAGTGGAATTGGAAATATTTACGCTGATGAAATTTTATTTAAGACAAAAGTTCATCCCGAAACACCAGCAAATTTTATTAGTTTAAACAAACTAAAAGAAATTGTTAAAGTAGCAGTTGAAGTTTTAGATGAAGCTATTTTAAATGGCGGCTCAACAATTCGTTCATATAAGGCGGGAATAGGCATTGATGGTAATTTTCAAACAAAACTTTATGCTTATGGAAGAGAAAATCAACCTTGTTTAAATTGTTCATCGCCTTTAAAAAAAATGTTTGTTTCCGGACGAGGAACAACTTATTGTCCTAAGTGTCAAAAAAATCCAAACTCGCCTTACATCTTAGGAATTACCGGACCAATTGCAAGTGGAAAATCAAGTGCTTTAAATTACTTTAAAGAAAACGGATATATACCAATTAGCGGCGACGAAATTGTTCACAAACTTTATCAAGATCCAAAATTACATAAACCTTTAATTAGATTATTCAATGAAAGTGTTATTAAAGAAAATAGTGTTGATAAAGCTTTTATCGCCCATGTAATTATTGGAGACGGACATAAAAAATATAAACTTGAACAACTAATCCATCCTCTTGTTGAAAAAAGATTTTTAGAAATAATTAAAAAAACAAAAAAGGACGAAAAGATTGCCGTTGAAATGCCTCTTCTTTTTGAGGCGGGTCTTGATGTTTTTTGTGATGAAACATTATATTTAGACGTCAATTTAAAAACACAAACGGAAAGACTTTCAAAAAGATTTTTAAGTGTTAAGGATTCTCTTAAGTTAAATCAAGGTTTTAATGTTCAAGAAAATAAGAAAAAAGCGACTTATATTATTTCTAATAATAATTCGCTTGAAGAGTTATATATAAAACTAGCAAAAATTATTCGTAAATAGCTACACCACTTAAATCGATTTCGCCTTTTGTTGCATCTTTTAAAAGACGTCCAAGTTGCTGGGCACGTATTTTAGCATTTGGACTTGTTTCATAAAGTTTAACAATTTCATTAATTGAAAAGTCACTTGTAAAATAAGTTAAGCGCTTATTTTTAAAACGTTCAAGTAATAATGGTAAAACGATTGTATCACGGACAAAATCATTTTTATATTCATTCCCAAAATCATCAAAAACGACTAATGAAGCATGACCTAATTCAACAATTTTTTTATTAAAGGCTTCTTTGTCATTAAAAGAGAGGTCAGTTAGTTCTTTAATTCTTAAGGCACTATCTAAAAAAGCAACTTGTTCTTTTTTTAAGGCTAAATAATCATTAACGAGCGCTGCCATTAAAAAAGATTTGCCAATGCGATGAGGACCCTTAACAAAAAGCCATTGATCATTTGTGTTTTTAAGATGTTCTTGAAAAATTTTAAGCACAAAATTTCTTTCTTTAGTTTTATCAAGTAATTTAATATTTGCGTCTTTCCACTCACTTGGAAAATCACTATATAAATATTTACTATCAAATTCAATGCGTTTTAAAACTAAATCACATGGCGTAAAAGTTCTTTCAATCATCCCATCTTCTTCAACTAACCTTAGTTGTAAAAAGGGTGTTTCTTTACGGCAATTTTCTAAACCAGGACAATTTTTACAATAATGATAGTCTTCTTGAAAAGCAATAAACTTTGAGATGTTTTCCCGAACCATTTTAAGTGATGGGCTAATTGTTTTTTTAATAAGCTCATACACTTCAATATCATTACGTAATTTTTCAACGAGCTCATGAATATATTGTTCAAGGTCAATTGGTTGAAAAGTTGGTGGCTTAAGCTTTTTCATTTTATTTTGCCTTTTTCTTTTTTTCGATGAAATTAACAATATCTTCAATTTCTTGATCGCTAACTTCTTCTATAAGTATATCATTTTTAGCAACTTCGCTTTGATCTTTTACGACTCTTTTAGGTTGTTTTTTATATCCATTATGAACTTTTAATAAATAATTCATCGCATCAACAGCTGTTTCAACGCCTTCTCGGGCCAAAGAAGCAGCAATCTTTTCGACAAAAGGACGTGATAAAACATTATTTAACTTTGTTAAAACATAGTCAATTAAAGCATTAATAACACCGTTTGATAAATTGAAATGTTTCGATAAATCATTAACTAAATCTAAATCAGGGCTACTTGGCGTTGTATTATTTTGCTTAATTCGCAAATAATCACTAGGTGAAACGGCTTCCATTAATTTAATTTTTGTTGCTAATTGTGTCTTGCTTGAAATAATCGACTTTTTACCACGAGCTTTTTTTTGTAAAAAGGGATAACGAGCTTCATCTTTTGCCCTTTTTGTAATATAAGAAAAGTTTATTCTTTCTTCTTTTTTACTTGGATCAAAAGTCTCAAGAACAATTTCTGCAATCGTTAGTTCATTTAAACCAAATAACGTAGCTAGGCGTTCAATTTCTTTTAATTCTTTTTTCAAAAAAATATTTCTTTTATATTGGCTTCGACTTTCAATAACATTAAAAAACTCATCATAAACAAAATCGGTTTTCACACTAATTGTTTTTCTTCCCAAAACGGGAATATTTACTTCTTGAGAAAAAGCCGGATCATCTAAATCAGATAAAAACACTTCACGAAACAAAACGGTTATTTCTTTAAAACCTTTTGTTTTTGTTTCTAAGGCATAATTAGAAGCTAAGCGAATTGCTTCTTTTTCACCAATATACTTAATAAGTAAGCCTTTAAAAAGTGTGTCTTCAAAAAAATCCTTAGGTGATTTAGGTGCATACAAAACATAAAGATAATATTTTATCCCGTTTTCTTCTTTAACAAATGAGCGTAAAAGGGCCGCGCCTTCTAAAAGCCTTCTTGCTTCTAAGAGTTGCCCTAAGGACATTTGTAATTTATTAAATAAATGCGCGTGATTAAAAATAGCAATATCGTCACTTTTTACCTTTTCATAATACAAAGATAAATAAAGAGCTAAGGCTTGATGTCCAATAAGTGGTTGATATAATTCAACTAAAACTTCGCGGTCAATATCACTAATATTCGAGGCGAGCCGCGTTTCATAATAATCGAGTTCATTTATAAATAAATTTGTCATCTTTTGAGAATTGATTATAACATAATAATTTTGAGATGAAAATAAATAATCTCGATATTATCGGACTTTTTTATTAATTGTGAATAATTCTCCACCACTATATTTTCGTCCTTTTTTCGATGTTATCGGACTTTTTTATCTTTCCAAAATGTGGAAAAAATAGTTATCCACAATTTCATGAAAGCGTTTTTAAAAATAATATTTATATTATCGTCCACTTTCATATATAATTAAACTGTATAGAAAAGAGGTAGGTAGATGCGTGTTCGTCGAATAGCCGTTTTGACTTCAGGTGGTGATGCACCGGGGATGAATGCTGCCGTTCGCGCTATTATTCGTGCCGGTTTAAAAAACGGTTTTGAAATGTTTGTCGTTTATGAAGGTTATAAAGGTTTAATCGAAGGACGAATCGAAAAAGTCGATCGAAACTTTGTTAGCGATATTATTAATCGTGGCGGAACAATTTTAAAAAGTGCCCGTTCACGCGACTTTAAAACAAAAGAAGCTCGCTTAATTGCCATCGATCAATTAAAAAATTTCGGGATCGATACAATTATTGCCATTGGTGGCGATGGAACTTATATGGGGGCTAAAGAATTAACAGAACTTGGTATTAAGTGTGTTTGTATACCAGGAACAATTGATAATGACATTGCTTCAAGTGAATATACGATTGGCTTTGATACGGCTTTAAATACGATTTGTGATGTCGTTGATAAGTTGCGTGATACAACCGCTTCACATCAACGATGTACGATTATTGAAGTAATGGGTAATACTAGTGGCGATTTAGCTCTTTTTAGTGGAATTGCCGAAGGTGTTGAAATGATCTTAACACCAGAGCATCCTTTTACAGAAGAAGAAATTATCAATCGAATTCGTTTACTTGGGAGTGGTTTTAAGAAGCATTCGCTTGTAATTGTTAGTGAAAAGGTTTTTCCTAACGTTATTTCTTTTGCTGAAAAACTTAGCAAAGAAACAGGCATTGAAGCTCGGGCTGAAGTTTTAGGACGTTTACAAAGAGGCGGTTCTCCTTCGGCTTTTGATCGAATTTTAGCAACACGTCTAGGTGTTTATGCGGTTGATTTATTAAAAGATAACATTTATAATGTTGTCGTTGGACTTAAAGATAATAAACTAGTTTATTACACCTTCGAAGAAGCATTTAGTATGCCAAAAAAAGAATATGCTCAACTATATCGACTTATAAATATAGTAAATAGGTAAGACATGGAAGATTTAAAAAAAATTATTAGTATTGATATTGGTGGAACAAATTCCCGTTTCGCTCTTATTGATGAAAAAATGAATATTTTATATAAAATTTTTAAACCGACTATTTTAGATATAAAAGATGACTTTGTTAATTCAATAATTAGCGGGATTGAAGATATTTTAAAAGAGGATAAAGATGTCATTGGCATTTCCATTGGCATTCCTGGGCCTGTTCTTCGCGAAAGTTATGTCATTACTCTACCTAATATTCATATTGACGATATTCCTTTAGGAGAAATATTAAATAAAAAGTTTAATTTACCAATCATCGTGCGAAATGATGCTGAGATGGCAGCATTTGCTGAAGCGTTTTTAGGTCATGGTAAAAAACACTCACGCGTCTTTTTTGTTACAATTTCGACTGGCCTTGGTGGAGCGCTTGTTGTTGATTTAACGTTTGATGAAAGCCCTTATGAAATTGGCCATACACCTTATAAGCATTTAGATTTAACGAAGTCTTTTGAATATTTTTCAAGTGGTAATGGCTTAGTTAATTTAGCTAAAGTACATGATTTAGAAATTAATAATAGCGAACACTTTTTTGCCTTAGTTGAAGAAAAAAACGTTAAAGCGCTTTTTGTTTATGGTAGATGGCTCCATATACTAACAGATTTTTTAACTTATATTGAGCGTAAATATCATCCTTCAATTTATGTTTTAACTGGTGGTGTTTTTCAATCCAAAGATGTTTTTTGGAAAGATTTAGTTAGTTTAAATCCGCAGCTAAATTTAAGAGAATGTTATTTTAAAGATTTAGCCGGTTTAATCGGCGCGGCAGCTTATGGCTTTAGGCGTCTTAGTAATTGACTTACGTTTAAGTAGTCAATATAATTTATATTGGCAATGATGAAGATAAGTTAAATGTATTTTCTTTTCTAGAGAAGAAATGGCTGGTGGAAATTCCTAAGAAGTACGTTTAATACCACTTCTGAGCCTCTAATGAAAATTAGTCGTAACTCGCGTTAAGAGAAATGAGTGCATATCTTTAGATATGAATTAGGGTGGTACCACGTGCAAGCGTCCTTATCGTATGGACGTTTTTTATTTAAAAGGAGATTAAGACGATGAAACTTACATTATTAAATGGTCAAGTTCTTGAAGTTGAAAAGGGAGTTAATGGGTTTGATGTTGCAAAACTTCTTTCCTCTACCTTAGCTAAAAAAAGTTTAGTCTATCGCTTAAACGATAAACTATATGATTTAAGAACACCCTTAATTGAAGATGGTAGCTTTAATTTAATAACAAGTGATGATCAAGAAGCCCTTGAATTTTTAAACCATACGGCAAGCCACTTACTTGCTCATGCGGTTTTAAATTTGTATCCAGGCGCTTTAATTGGCTTTGGTCCAGCAATTAAAGATGGTTTTTATTATGATATTGATTTTTTAAGCCCTATTAATGATGATGATTTAATAAAAATTGAAAATGAAATGAATAAAATTGCTAAAAGTAATTTGCCAATAAAGCGTGTTGAATTAAGTTATGAAGACGCGCTTATAAAATTTAAAAATAATCCTTATAAAATCGAACTTATTAAAGAAATTAACGGAGACGTTAGTTATTATGAGCAAGGTGATTTTTATGATTTATGTTTAGGCCCTCATTTACCTAGTACGTCATATATCAAACATTTTAAACTAACTAGTTTAGCTGGCGCCTATTGGCGGGGCGATCATAATAATAAACAATTAACGCGCATTTACGGAACGTCCTTTTTTACAAAAGAAGACTTAGAACACCATCTATATTTACTTGAAGAAAGAAAGAAACGTGACCATCGTCGGCTTGGTAAAGAACTAGGCATTTTTATGATTAGTGAATATGGTCCTGGTTTTCCTTTTTGGTTAAATAATGGAATGATTATTCGTCAAGAATTAGAAAACTTTTGGTATCAAAAACATGAAAGTGTCGGATATCAATTTATTAAAACACCAACTTTACTTTCAAAAGAATTATGGCAAGTAAGTGGTCATTATGAAAACTATAAAGAAAATATGTATTTTAGTGAAGTTGATGAACATGAATTTGCGATTAAGCCAATGAATTGTCCAGGAAGCTTACTCGTTTATAAGAACTCTCTTCATTCATATAAAGATTTACCACTCCGTGTTGGTGAATTAGGTCTTGTTCATCGTAAAGAAGCTAGCGGGGCGTTATCAGGTTTATTTCGAGTTCGCGCGTTTACACAAGATGATGCTCATATTTACTGTCGTAAAGATCAACTAATAAATGAGCTGGTCGATATGATTAAGCTTTTCGATGAGTTTTATACATTATTTGGCCTAAGTTATAATTTAGAATTATCGACACGACCTAAAGAAAAATATATTGGTGATTTAAAAGTCTGGGATCTTTCTGAAGACGCTTTAAAAGAAGCATGTTCGCGAGTAAACAAAAAATATCGCATTAATGAAGGCGATGGGGCTTTTTATGGTCCTAAACTTGACTTTAAATTATTAGACGCTCTTGAAAGAGTTTGGCAATGTGGAACGATTCAACTTGATATGAATTTACCTGAAAGATTTGAATTATTTTTCATTAATGAACATGGCGAAAAAGAAAGACCAATTATGATTCATCGAGCAATTTATGGTAGTATTGAACGATTTATTGGTATTTTAATTGAGCACTTTGCTGGTGCTTTCCCTACTTGGCTTTCTCCAATTCAAGTAAGTCTTCTTCCAGTCCACCACACATTACATCTTGACTATGCATTAAAAGTTAGTAAACTTTTAAAAGAGCAAGGAGTCCGTGTTGAACTAAATAATGAGGAAGAAAAAATAAGTTATCGTCTCCGTAGCGCACAAGTAAGAAAAATACCTTACACGCTCGTCGTTGGTGATAAGGAAATGGAAAACGAAACTGTAACGTATCGTCTTTATGGAAATGAAAAACAAGTTAGCCTATCTCTTAGTGACTTTATTAAGTTAATTGTTAAAGAAATTAAAGATAAGTCATTAAGCAAATAAACTTGACATACTAGTATGGGCGTGGTAGACTAACGCTCGTAAAACGTAGAAAGTAGTTGCACCCGCACTCACCTGCTTAAATCAAATTTAAAAGGTTAAAAGCTACAAACTAAATAGTTTATAAACGGGTGCCCATGCATCCGTTTTATTTATAAAGGAGAAAAAGTATCGCACATTATGTAGGCAAATATGGCCAAAGAAGACCAGAAACTAATACTGATTTAGTTAACGAACGTATTCGTTTTGAAGAAGTTCTCGTCATCGGCGTTGATAACAAACAATTAGGAGTTATGTCATCAAAATCCGCTAATGACTTAGCTAGTAAACAAAATCTTGATTTATTATGCGTCGCCCCAAATGCAAAACCACCAGTATGTAAAATACTCGACTATGGGAAATATCGCTTTGAAGCACAAAAAAGGGCGAAGGAAAGTCGTAAAAACCAAAAGATCATCGAAATTAAAGAAGTTCGTATGACACCGCAAATTGGAATTCACGATTTAAATGTCAAAGTTAAACAAGCAATTAATTTCTTTTTAGATGGGAACAAAGTTAAAGTTTCCGTTCGCTTTAAAGGCCGTCAACTTGCACACGTCGAAATTGGCGAAGAAGTGTTACAAAAGTTTATTCACCTTGTTGAAGAATATTCGATCGTTGAAAAACAACCAACACTAGAAGGTCGATTTTTAAGTGCGACACTTGCTGCAAAGAAAAAGAAATAGGAGAAAAAGAAATGCCTAAAATGAAAAGTAAACGAGCTTTAATGAAGCGCATTAAAGTTACCGGCAGTGGCAAATTAAAAAGACATTCGGCGTATACGTCTCACCTTGCCCCACGCAAAACAACTAAACAAAAACGCCATTTAAGAAAAGCTAAGCTTGTGCACCCAAGCGATTATAAGCGTATTAAATCGCTCATTAGTAAATAGGAGGATAAAAAAATGCCTAGAGTAAAAAGTAGTCCCGTTCGTCGCACTAGACGCAAAAAGGTTTTAAAAAGAGCCAAAGGTTATTTTGGTAGTAAAAGTAAACTTTATCGTTCAGCTAATGAACAAGTTATGCATTCTTATATGTATGCTTATATTGACCGTCGCTTAATTAAAAGAAATTACCGTAAATTATGGATTCGTCGGATTAATGCCGCATGTCGTCAATTAGATATTTCTTATTCACGTTTTATGAACGGTCTTAGCCTTGCAAAAGTTGATGTCAATCGTAAAATGCTTTCTGAGTTAGCGATCCATGATTTTGATGCATTTAAACAACTCGTTGATGTAAGTAAAAAGGCTTTAGAAAAGCACTAAAATTAGTTTAATTTAAAATAAAAAGGCCGCAAAAGCGGTCTTTTTTATAGCAAAAGTTGATTATTTTTCAAGTTTTAGAATAATCTTTTCAGTATTTAAAAGAGCTTCAGCAATTAATTCTTGATAATTAAATTGTTCTTCAAATTTCATTATTTCGCTTATTCTTGGTTTTGTTTTTGGGTTTTTAGGATTAAAAATTGTGCAGCAATCTTCATAAGGAATAATCGATATTTCATATGTATTAATTCGTTTAGCGAGGTTAATAATATCATTTTTATCATAAGTAATAAGTGGTCTTAAAATAGGAAAGTTACTTACTTCGTTAATAACTTTAATTGAGTCTAAAGTTTGGCTTGAAACTTGACCAAGCGATTCACCGCTAGCGACAGCGAGACATTTTCTTTTATAGGCGAGTTTTTCACTTAAACGAAACATCATTCGCCGCATAAGGGTAATAGCATAACTTTCATCAGCGTGTTCATAAATCGCTTCTTGCAGTTTTGTAAAAGGAACAATATGTAAAACAATTTGATCTTGAAAAGATAAAAGTGTAGTTACTAAGTCTTTAATTTTTGTGATGACACCACTACTTGTATAAGGCGGAGAGGCAAAATGAATAAATTCTAAACTAACGCCTCTTTTCATAAGTAAATAAGAAGCAACGGGTGAATCAATTCCCCCTGAAAGCATCATCATTACCTTACCACTACTTCCAAGTGGTAAACCTCCAAGTCCTAAAAAAGTTTCAAAAAATAAATAGGCGCCTTCTTGTCTTATTTCAATATTTAAAGGTAAGTCTGGCTTATGAACATTAACACGAAGATTTGTTTTACTAAGAATTTCCTTGGCAAGTATGCGAATAATTTCTTCACTACGGAGCGGGAAGCTTTTATCAGCTCTTTTAACGATTAGTTTAAAAGTTTCACCTTTTTTATTTTCAATTAAGTAAAAGGCAGTTTCTTTAATAATATTAATATCCTTATTAACTTTTGTGACTAAACTAAGAGCTTGGATTCCACTAACTTCTTGAAGTTCTTTAATCATTAAGTAAGGATCTTCTTCAAAAAAGACAATATATAAATGATCATAATATGTTTCTATTTCAAAATGAAAAAATTGGGAAATTAATTTTGCTTGAATATTTCGTCTTAAAAGATTGATAAAATCTTTTTTATTTTTGCCTTTTGTTGAAAGTTCGCCAAAGCGAACCATAATGCGGTCATACATTAGCCTTTAATCCTTTCAATAATATTTTCAAACGCCTTTAAAAAAGCTAAGACGTCTTCTTTTGTCGAATTATAATCAAAACTAACGCGAATTGTATTTTGCGCTTCTAACTCCGTTCTTCCTAATGCTTTAACAACGTAAGAAAAACCTTTATTATTGCTTTGGCAGGCACTAAAACTTGAAACGTAAATTTGTTCGTTTGATAAAGCTTCAACAACAACACTAGCCTTTTTATTTAATAAGGAAAAATTAAAAATAAAAGGTGAGCCATTAGAAGGGCTGTTAATTTTTATATCTTTACGTTTACTTAAATGCTCATGCAATAAGTTGTTAAGTGTTTTAACATGAGCAAGGTTTTTTTTCATTTTTTCTAAACTAATAACGACGGCTTCAGCTAAAGTAGAAGCTAAGGCAACACTACTCGTTGCACTCCGAAAACCATATTCTTGTTGTCCTCCGCTTAGTAAAGGCAAAAGCGAAATATTCTTACGAATAACTAAAGCACCACTACCTTTAAGCCCATTAATTTTATGGCCTGAAAAAGAAAACATATCGATGTTTTGATAATTAAGATGTATTTTGCCAATTGCCTGTGTAACATCAACATGAAAAGCAGCAAGCGACTTTTGATGAACTAAAGCGGCAATTTCATTAATTAGATTAATTGAGCCAGTTTCATTATTAACAGCCATAATTGAAACAAGAATTGTTGACTTTTTTAAAGCTTTTTTTAAATCATCTAAATTAATCATTCCTTGTTCATTAACTTCTAAAAATGTTAATTCAAAGCCAAACTCTTCTTTAAGTTGTAAACACGTTTCAATAACCGAAGGGTGCTCGATATTAGAAAGAATAATATGTTTGCCACGCTTTTGATATTTAAGAGCATAGCCTTTTAAGGCTAAATTATTTGCTTCGGTCGCACTTGAAAGAAAAATAGCTAGATGCGTTTGACTAATATTTAATGATGTTAATATTTTTTTGCGAGCTTTTTTTAAATGCTCTAAACTTAATAATCCGAGTTGATGATAGCTTTGCGCATTAGCAAAATAGTCTTTTTCAATTTCATTAAAAAGATCTAATAATTCTAAATAAGGTTTGCAAGTTGCAGCATTATCTAAATAAATCATTTTATAGTTTAATCAATATTAGTATTTTTTTTCATCGCGCGAATAGCTTGCGAAGTATCAACATAAGCTTTTTCAAATTCACCATTTAAAAGATGTGCTTCGCTTTGTGTAATAATTTGGTTAATGTCGCTTGTATGATGACGAAAGCGATTCGCGTGTAAAATTGAAGATTCAGCTAAAAGCATCATGTTGTATTCGCTTTCAAGTTCATTTAAATATTTTTCTCCATCTTCAGTTAACCAAGTCACTTTCACTAAAACTTCTTCAATGTTAATTGGTAAAGCGTTAAGAAGGTCATTAATTTCATTTAAAGATTGTGTAATTTGTTTAAGTTTATCTTCGTATTTTAATGAATAAGCATCAATTGCTCCATCCCGAATTATTTTTTCAGCTTTCGTTAGACGATAATAATAATTGTAAATTAAAGAATATGAGCTTTCGGCAATTTCTTTTAAAGAATCAAGATAATTTTGAAAATCACTCATTAATTTATTTGCTTCATCAGCTTCTTCGCGCAATTCATGCATTTTACGAACTAAAATCGAATAAGGTTGTTTTGTCGCCGAATGAATAAAAGTATCAAGTGATCTTTTCGTGGCCCCGACTTTATTAATTTCGTTTTGAATTTCTGTGACACGATTTGCGTAGTTAGAAGAAATAACATAAACTTTTTTAACTTTTGGAATTGTATTACATAATTTAATAAATTCTTTTTCTAAATGATTAACGATTCCGTAAATATCATCACTTTCTTGATCAAAGACAACACGTTGTTTCTTTTCTTCTTCAAAAAGAAGAAAGTATTCTTCAATTCTTGCTAAAATATTTTCTAATTCAGTTGCAACGCCTTTTAAATCAAATGTTTTGATTTTATTCGTTAACTCTTCTAAATCACGATTCATTTCATAAATATTATTTTTAAAAATAAGATGATGCAATGGATATTTTTCAGTAACCATTTGCTCATAGGCATGCTTTAAAGAAGTCATTTTATTCGGAATGACATTCGTCACTAAAAGACATAAATTAGGAAGTTCTAATAAAACACTATTAAGTTCTTTAATCGTTAAATTAATTTTAGGTAAAATGACATCTCCTTCAGCATAATTAGCAGATTCAACGTAACTTTCAAATTCTTCAAATAATTTATCAATATATTCAAAAACCGAATCAAAAGAAGAAATAACTAATTGTAAATCACCTTGTTTAGCATAATAGTCTTGCTTTACACGTCGTAATTCTTCTTTTAAAGTTAGGGCATTTTGCCGGGCTTCTTCTTCTGGTTTTACAACAGAAATTAAATCATTATTTAAAGTATTAACGTGTTTTTCGTAAATTTCGATTGTTTCTTTAGCAGAAAGGTAAATTCCTTTTAATTGCTTAAATTTTCCTTCGTCGACTAAATCTTTTAATTCATTAATTGTTGTTCGCGCTTTCGTATCAAAGCGATCACGAATTTCTTTATAACGTTTAAAATATTGACTATGAAGTTCAACGTATAATAAATTTGTTCGCGAAATAATTTCTAAACGTTTAACATATTGAGCGTTTTGACCAATTAATAAGGCATGTAAATATTCAAAACGTCGTTCTAAATCACGGACTTGTTTTTTTGCTCGACGGCGGGCAAAAACAAATTTATAAAGCAAAACAAAAATAATAATAAAAAGTGCCAGTAAAATACTGCCAATCCAAATTAAATTTTTCGGTTCAAATAGTGCATCAATATTCATCGCATTCATAATCTTATTTCCTCGTTCACTAGTAAATTATAACATCGCAGGTCCTTTATTACAAAAACATTATTTTAAATGTTTTCATTGATAAAAGTCTTATTTTTTTAACTAAATTATACAAAAATCTTCACTTTTTCTTAAAAAATACTTTATATAAAGTACAAATTTTACATATTCCGTCTGTTATCACATCTCAAACGAACGATAATAGTTGACTAATATGGTTACTTCCTATATGATATTTAAGGCATGTATCGCAGCATGTAAATACGCTTTGTCCGATGTTTAGAACAACTGTGCAATAGTAGCTTTAGCTCAAAAGTGAACTTCTAATCTAATACATCCGAAAGATGGAATTTACACCTCTTGCTTTAAATGCACAAAGTGAAAGGAAAAAAACATGAGATTTACTGGATCAGACTACAAAAGATCAAGACGTTTAAGATTTTCGACTCTTGAAACTGGCGAAGAATTAAAAAAACGCCCTTATGGCCCCGGCCAACACGGCAATAGCCGTAAAAGAAAACCTTCCGAATACGGAAAACAATTAATTGAAAAGCAAAAGCTCCGCCACATGTATGGCGTTAATGAAAAGCAATTTCGTCGCCTTTTCATGCTTGCTTTAAAATCAAAAGAAGTTACCGGCACAGCCTTTTTTCACATTTTAGAATCAAGACTTGATAACCTTGTTTTTCGGATGGGCTTCTCTAGGACACGTCGCGGGTCAAAACAACTCGTTAATCACGGCCATATTACTGTTAATGGTAAAAAAGTTGATATTGGCTCTTACATTTGTTCGGTTAATGATGTTATCGCTGTTAAAGAAAAAAGTCGCAATTTAAAAGTCATTCAAGAAGCAATCGCAAGTACGAGTCAAAACGTTGGCTATGTCGATGTTAATGTCGAAGAGCTTAAAGGTACTTATACACGTTTACCAGAACGTAGTGAATTACCCCAAGACATTAACGAAGCGCAAGTTATTGAATATTATAACCGTCTACTTTAATCGTTAATAAAGTCCAAAAAGAAAAAGACCACAAGGTCTTTTTTTTCTTCTCTTAATACGTCATTAAACGATTTTGATTAAGTAATAATTTTTCTTACCACGACGAAGAACAAAATATTGATGATAATAAGCATCTTTTTTTTCTAAAACAAGAGCACTATCGTAAACTTTTTCACCATTTAATAAAATTGAACCATTACTTAAAAATTCACGAGCCTCTCTTTTGCTTTTAGCAGCACCAACTTTTATTAAAGCGTCTTCTAAAATAGTTTTTTCGTCAATTTCAACTTCTAAATGTCCTAAAACTTCCTGAAGTTGTTTCTCATTCATTTTTTGAAATTCTTGTTTAAAAAGAGCCTCACTTGTTTCTTCAGCTTCTTGAGCTTTTTCTTGTGAATGAATTAACCTCGTAATTTCAAAAGCTAATTTCTTTTGAGCAAAACGCTGACTTAAATCTTCTTGATGTTTTTTAGTAACTTCTTCAATTTCTTCTTTACTTAGGAAAGTAAAAACTTTTAAATATCGAGCCGCATCAACATCACTTACATTAATAAAATATTGATACATTTGATAAGGTGATGTTAAATTTTCATCTAAATAAATCGCGCCGGCTTCCGATTTACCAAATTTTTGACCTTCTGAGTTAACAATTAAATGTGAAGTCATAACCCCAACAAGTGTTTCGTGACCTTCGACTTTTCGAATGAGTTCAAGACCACTTGTTAAGTTACCCCATTGATCACTACCACCAATTTGAATTCGGCATCCATACATTTGATAAAGTTTTAAAAAATCGATTGCTTGTAAAATATTATAAGAAAATTCTGTATAAGAAATACCAACATCCATTCGCGATTTAATAATTTCTTTATTAAGTAAATAGTTAATTGGAAAATATTTACCGTAATCTCTTAAATATTCTAATAATGTAATTTGATTTAACCATTCATAATTATTAACAAGTAAGCCTTTTGTTTCATCTTCAAGATTGATAAATCTTGCAAGCTGATCGCGGACGGACTTTGTATTATTTTCTAATTGTTTTAAATCAAGCAAATTTCTTTCTTTTGATTTACCACTTGGATCACCAATCATCCCCGTTCCCCCACCAACAACTGCTAAAACACGATGACCAGCTTTTTGTAAACGCATTAAAAGTAAAATCATAACAAAGTTACCAATATGCATTGAAGCAGCACTTGGATCAAAACCGCAATAAATCGTTTGAGGAGATGATAATAATTTTCTTAATTCATCTTCATTAGAATAATCTTTAATTAAACCGCGATAATTTAAATCATCAATAATGTTTTTCACTATTTACTACTCCTTTTCAATCGTTGATTCACGCGCTGTATAAGTAGCGTCAAATTTATAAGACTTTTCAATTAATTCGCCTTTTAATAAATCAATTAACATATACATTGCACGTTTACCAACTTCTTGCATATTAATATAAAAGCTAGATAAATTAGGACGCAAAATTCTAGCGTATTTAGTACCAATAATCGAAACTACTTCAACGTCCTTAGGTACTTCTAAACCTGAGTCTTTAGCGGCGTTAACAATTGCAGCGGCAATAGAATCACGATAAGCAACAAAAAATCCATTTCGATTTTTCTTAAAAAATTCTAAAAAATCAAAATATGTTCGTTTTGAAGAATCATCAACATTAAAAATACGATAAGACATATCAATGTCATTATGAAATTTAATAAAAGTTTTTTCAATTCGTGATAAAAGACGACCAGCATTATGAACGTGTAAAAAAACAGGAGGCTTATGATGTATATTTTTTTGTTTTCTTTCTTTTAAAAGTTCATTTAAGGCGTGCTCATGATTAAAATTAATACAACCAACTCTTTGGCCAACAATTTTGTTATTTATAACAATTGTGGGGACGCTATAAGAATTAATCGTCTCGACATCTTCTTTATCAAGTTGATCATCAAAAATAATTGCCCCATCAACGTGCGAAGTAATAACTTTTTCAACAACACTTATCGCATCTTCTCGTGAATAAGAAGTGACAAAAAGCGTTAAAATAAAGCCTTTTTCTTTCGCTACTTCAGTAATCCCATGAAGCATGTTCGATATATAAACGTAATTAGCACTAGGAATAACGACACCAATATTTGTCGTTACGCTTGTTGCTAGTGCTCGAGCTAAGCCAGATGGTTTATAGCCAAGTCTTTCAATAGTTGCTTCAACCTTTTTTCGCGTTGCATCAGTAACGTTACCGCGCTTATTAATAACGCGTGAAACAGTTGCTAATGAGACGCCACTAGCTTTAGCTACTTCATAAATTGTAACTCGGTCTTTTAAGTAATCCATTTTTGTTCCTCCTTGAGGCCTTCATATATTATATATGAAAATATTTTCATAAACAATGAAAAATGTTTAATTTTACCAATATATTGGGTAAGCAACTTTTTCTAAACGACTTGACGGAATGTTTTTCCGACCTTCTTTTGCTTCTTCTTGACCATCTAGCATAACTAAATCACCAGTAAAACCAACAGTTGTATTATTAACAAAAGCCGTGCCGACACCATACATATCAACAGGTACTTTTAATTTAACCCATT
>JAAYJX010000146.1 GCA_012522695.1 Erysipelotrichia bacterium | reverse complement strand
TATCTTTTGCTCTTACTAAAATTGTAAGATCACCAGGCATGAACTCATTTATTACTTTTATTTCTTCTTTAGAAAGAAGGGCGTATTTACTTATTTCTATTGTTGAAGACAACATTAAAGAAAAAGGTTTTTCAGGCGATCGTCTTTTTATCTTAATCAAGTGCTCATAGGCATTAGAATCGTCATATATAATACCTAAGCCAAAAACTGTTTCAGTCGGAAAAGCAATAATTTTACCTTTTTGTAAATATTCCGCTACTAGTTCAATTTCTTGATAAGTAAATTTTTTCATAAATCCATTTTATCCTCTGTAATCAAAATTGAAACAATTCGATCTTTTTTATTTATGTCTTTAATTATTTCGTATTGGGCGTTAGGAGTATATTTATTAATTAAACTAATTATTTCTTTTTTCATGTTTTCACCAATTTCAAAAATTATTAAAAGTTTTTCATCAAAAACTAAATGATGATTTTTTAAAATTTCTTCATAGACTGAATTATCTTTATTAACTATTAGGGCTTGCTTAGGTTCATAGCCAAGAACGCTCTTTTCTAAATCTAATTTGCTTTCAATATAAGGAGGATTTGAAATAATAAGATTAATATTTTTTCGTTTTGCTATAAAGGGAATTAGGTTTTCACCATGAAAAAAATCTACATCTAATTTATGTTTTGTGGCATTAATTTTTGCTACATCTAAGGCATCATTGGAAATATCTGATGCAAAAACTTGAGCGTTAATAAAATGCCTTTTTAGACTTAAAGCAATAACGCCAGAACCAGTACCAATATCAGCAATATTTATATTGTCATTTCCAAAAATTTCTTTTGTTTTTTTAATTGCAAATTGCGCTACTTCTTCAGTTTCCATTCGCGGTATTAAAACACGATTATCGACATAAAAATTTTCACCTAAAAAGTAAGATCTTTTTGTCAAATATTGAATCGGCTCACCATTTAAAAAACGCGCTAAATAAGCGCGAAAAGTATCTAAATCAGCAAATTTTTGATGTTTTTGTAAATAAAAATGCGACATATCATCAAAATTATGTATGTAGCAAATTAGCTCTCTTATAGCAATCTCGTAACTTTTTAAAGTGGGTATTAAGCGCAAAGTTTCTTCATAAACTTCGCCAATTGTAGATGTCATTTATTTCCTAACAATTTTTGTTGTTGATCAAAGTGAATTAAAGCATCAATAACTTCGTTTAAATCGCCATCTAAAATACGATCTAATTTTTGTAAAGTTAAAGAAATACGATGGTCAGTTAAGCGGTTTTGCGGAAAATTATATGTCCGTATTTTTTCACTTCTTTCACCAGTACCAACTTTTAATTTTCTTTCACTACCTAATTTTGCTTCTTGTTCTTCTAAAAGTTGAGCATAAATTTTTGCTCTTAATAAACGCATAGCAATTTCTTTATTTTGTAATTGAGATTTTTCTGTTTGACAAGCAACGGCAAGACCAGTGGGAAGGTGTGTAATACGAACAGCGCTTTCGGTTTTATTAACGCTTTGGCCACCTGCTCCTTGTGAACGAAATGTATCAACTTGTAAATCACTATTTTTAATATCGAGTTCAATTTCATCTGCTTCTGGCATTACTAAAACTGTTGCAGTTGAAGTATGGATTCGACCTGAGGCTTCAGTTTTTGGAACGCGTTGCACACGATGTGCTCCACTTTCAAATTTTAATTTCGAATATGCTCCTGTACCTTTAATCATAAAAGCAACAAAAGAATAGCCACCAATCCCAGTAGCGTTTTCATCAACCATTTGAATTTTCCAATTTTGCTGTTCGGCATATTTTATATACATTCGAAATAAATCGCCTGCAAAAAGGTTCGCTTCATCTCCACCAACAGCTCCGCGTATTTCGACAATTATATTTTTATCATCATTAGGATCTTTAGGAAGTAGTAATAACTGCATTTCATTAATGAGATTATTTATTTCAATTTCTAATCGTGAATATTCTTCTTTACCAAGTTCAGCGAGTTCTTTATCATCTTCATTCATCATTAATTTAGCTTCTTCGCTTTGTGTTGTTAATTTTTCGTATTCAT
>JAAYJX010000145.1 GCA_012522695.1 Erysipelotrichia bacterium | reverse complement strand
GAATAGATTGTTTAACCATTTTAATAAAAATATCCTTAGGTTCGCCAATTGAAGTGCCACCAATTGCATATCCATCAAAGTCAAGTTCAACTAATTTTGTTGCAGAAAGTTTTCTTAAATCTTCATAGTCGCTTCCTTGGACAATACCAAATAAGGCTTGATTAGCCCGTTTATGAGCAATTAAGCCGCGTTTTGCCCATTCATGTGTTCTTAAAACGCTTTTTTTAGCATATTCATAATCGACTGGATAAGGCATACATTCATCAAAAGACATAATAATATCCGCACCAATTTTTTCTTGAATTTCAATAACTTTTTCAGGGCTAAAAACTAGTTCTTTTCCATCAAGATGACTTCTAAAAATAACTCCTTGATCATCAATTTTACGAAAATCACTTAAAGAAAAAACTTGAAATCCGCCTGAATCTGTCAAAATAGGACCGTCGTAATTCATAAACTTATGAATCCCGCCGGCTTTTGCAATAACGTCTTCGCCAGGTCTTAAATGTAAATGATATGTATTTGCCAAAATAACACCTGAGCCAATTTCTTTAATTTCTTCTGGCGATAAAGTTTTAACACTTGCAAGCGTTCCAACTGGCATAAACATAGGAACTTCAACAACGCCATGTGGCGTATGTAAAAGTCCGTATCGAGCACCTGATTGTTTGCAAATATGTTTAATTTCTAAATAAAAATTTTTCATAATAAGTACTATTTTAAATAGTTTTTAATATAATTACCATTTAAAAAGATATTTTTGATTCATCCCAATCATCCGTTGAAATTTTTCGTTTTTGCCTAATTTTAAAAAGATAAAATAACCTAAAACTGAAACAGCAATAAATTCACCAATGCCAACTGTTAAGATGTTTATCCATAACGGCAAATCTAAGATAATGTGTAATTCAAAACCAACTACAAATGCATTTACAACAACAGGAATTAAACTCGCAATAAAAAGGTGTTTCATATATCCAATTAAAATTGCACTAAAAAGTGTTGCTAAAGTTCCAAATATTAAATCCCACGGCAACATAGGTGAATTAATATTTGCTAAAAGTGTTCCAACCGTCACGCCTAAAGCAAAATCTTTACGAAAAAAGCATAGAAGAATCAAAAGCTCAGCAATTCTTATTTGCATCCCTAAAAATGAAACAGGCAATGTTGCCATTGTTAATATAAAATATAAAGCTGCAACAAAAGCATTAACCGACAAGCGTTCAATAATATTTGAAGATAAAAACTTTTTAGGCATTTTAATAAAAAGCTAATAATTCCGGTGGAAGCGAAAGACCTTCTTCGTTATATTCAATCGCTTGTGCAATTACTTCTGCAATCGAAATAATATTTACTCCATTCATTTCTTTTTCAATACTATTTGTGACGACAATATCACTAACACCAACTTCTTTTAATAAATTAATAGCGCCTTTTGAAAAGATTCCGTGTGTTGCTGCTACTAAAACTAAAGATGCACCAGCAGCAAATAAATGTGTCGTTGACGCTTTAATTGTTTTACCTGTATCAATAATGTCATCAATAATAATACAAACTTTGTTTTTAACATCCCCGACAATACTAATAACTTCTGCTTCATTAGGTGAGGGACGACGTTTATCGACAATCGCAAGTTGTGAATTAGGAAGAGAGCTAGCTAAATCACGTCCCCG
>JAAYJX010000144.1 GCA_012522695.1 Erysipelotrichia bacterium | reverse complement strand
GAACCTGAAATTATACCTTTTGTTATTTATGAAGGTAAAAGTGAAGTTATGGATCCTTTAAATAATCCGCAAAAACAATTTCAAGTTGAAGCTAAAGTCGGTTTAAGTAATGAATATGAGATTGTCACTTTAGAACTAACTAATTTTTCGACGCCTGATCGTTTTAAAAATGATGAAATCGAAAATGTCATTAAGTATTACACTTCGATTACGCTTGAACAATTTAAAGCTCTAACGCCTCCAGAAATTGAGGCCGGAGTTACTAAGTCTAATCAAAGTGAAGAGCCTTATATTTTAAAAAATAACATTTATACATCGAAGGCTATTTATGATGCTATTAATGATGCCTTAGGTAATATTGATGTTTATCATGGTCAATCAAAAAAATATTACGCCACACAATATAATAGTTTTGAAGCTAAGGCCTCGGTCTTTTTAAATGAATATTATGAAATCGTCAATTTAAAACTTGAAGAATACGCTTCCCCTTTAACATATTTAAATGAAACGCAAACAAAGCAATTAATCGATTATTACTCTTCGCTTAATGTTGCTGAATTTAAAGCTTTACCTGCTCCTTTGATTGATGAGGATTATGATAGTCCTCATTACGTAGGACCAACACTTGTTAATCAAGAAGGTGAACATATTATACCTGCACGTATTTATAGTAGTGTAGCGATTTATGAAGCAATTGATAATGCCTTAGAAGATATTGGTGTTTATGTAGGTGAACATTTAGATTATCCTCGTGAAGGTTTACCACTTGAAGAAGAAAATAAAATGTTAATGAAAGTTAATGTTTATGTTGATGAAAAATTAGATTTAATTAAAAGTGTTGATATTCTTGAAGGGGCTTCAACTAGTGAATGGAAAAGCAAATGGGAAAAAATGTACCCTTTGATTTTACGAAAATATTATGATTTAAATGTTGATTATTTTAAAACGCTTGTTAGTCATCAAGAACTTTATGCAAGTGACTTATATGTTGGAGCTAGTGTAAGTGCTAATCGCTTATTTAATGCGACACAAAATGCTCTAGAAGGGTACGGTTTATAATGAAAAAGATGAATAAAATGTTACTTTTGCCACTCTTTTTAGGAGGAGTTACTTTAGCTTCAGCCGGCCTTATAAGTGCTGTCAACGTTTTAACTGAGCCAATTATTCAAACTAATGTAATGGCTAAAGAAAATGAAGGTTATTTAAAAATTTTAGGTGTTAATAAAATTGACGAAAAACTTGAACTAGCCCTAAATGAAAAACTTATTAATGGTGGCGTTAAGGCTAAACAAGAATTTAAACTTGAGGGACTTTCAATTGGTATTGTCTACGATGTAGAAATTAGTGCCTATAGTTCAGATTTACAATTTCAAGTTGGCTTTAAAAATGAAAAATATGCAGGATTTAACGTTGTTACTAGTAAAGAAACAAAAGAATACGGCGGGGTGCTTCTTGACCAATTAAACGATTTATTAAAAGATAAACCCGCGACAGAAAACGCGCCGATTCCAACCGATTTAATGGCAGGTAAATCAATTACCGGTCGAGCGCTTAATACAGCCCTTGGTATATGCGCAGATGATTATATGGAAGGAGTAAATTAAAATGGCAAGAAATAAAAATTCTAAAATTATTGTTGATGGCATTTTTTCCAATAATGCAGTTTTTATGCTCTTTCTTGGTTTATGTCCAGCTCTTGCGACGACTTCAAGTGTCGTTGATGCTTTTGGGATGGGCTTAGCCGTTTTAGTAACGATTATTTTAACAAACGTTGCGATTTCTTTACTTCGTAATTTTATTCCTAATGAAATAAGAATTCCAGTTTTAATCGTGATCATTGCGACGATTGTGACGGTCGTTGAGATGTTAATGAAAGCCTTTCTTTTTGATCTAAGTCAAACACTTGGTGTTTATTTATCGCTTATTATCGTCAATTGTATTATTTTAGGTCGCGCTGAAGCTTTTGCGATGAAAAATAATCCACTAGCTTCATTTTTTGACGCACTTGGCACCGGGGTTGGCTTTCTTGGAGCTTTAATTATTTTAGCCTTTTTCCGTGAACTTATTGGTACCGGCGCAATCGTTATTAAATCTTTAACGACTGGACAAGTAATATTTAAACTGCCGCTTTTTGAAAAATATGCGATTAGTTTATTTACTAAGGCACCGGGCGCTTTTATTATGTTTGGTTTACTCGTCGCTCTTGTTAGTTTTATTACGACAAAAATTAAAGAAAGACAAACTAAAAAAGCAAAGCTTATAAAGCAAAATGAAGCCGAAGCTGCTTTAAAAGGAGAAAAATAATGACTTACATTTTACTCGGATTATCAGCGATTTTAATTAATAACATTATTCTGACTCGTTTTCTTGGTATTTGCCCCTTATTAGGAGTTTCTCGTAAAAATAGTAG
>JAAYJX010000143.1 GCA_012522695.1 Erysipelotrichia bacterium | reverse complement strand
TTGCTGGTTCTAACTTAACAAAAATTATGCCTAAATATTATTTTAGAACGAATAAAGACGGTTCTTATACGAATGATTCAGGTGTTGGTAATGATACAAAAAGTGAAGCACCAATGATGAGAAAACTCATTGTTGATTCATGTTTATTTTGGGCGGAAACTTATAAAATTAAAGGTTTCCGTTTTGACCTGATGGGTTTAATTGATAATGATACAATGCGGTTAGTCAAAGATGGCTTACACGCGCTTGATCCCGACTTTGTAAGTTATGGTGAAGGATGGGCTGGAGGTGTAGGTAGCCCACCGAGTCGCGCAAATACGGGTAGTGTTTACACTAAACTTTATCCATCTGATACTAGTCCTGGTATTTTAGGTGGTTTTAATGATGCTGGACGTAATGCAATTAGAGGAGGTAATGACCAAGGTTGGGGTGGACCACCTTTACCAGGTTATGGTTTTATGCAAAGAACAGATGCAGATGATAATCAAAAAGGTGTCGTTGAAGGAATGCTAAAAGGCTGGCATGGTAATGTTAATGATCCTTTTGGTGTTAATCCTTACCAAACAGTTAACTATGCAAGTTGTCATGATAATTACACTTTATTTGATCAATTAAATTACACATTAGGTGGAGGCGTTACTGAACCAAGTATATATGACGTTGCAGCAGCTTCGGTTGGAGTTAACGCAACTGTCTTAATGTCACAAGGTATAGCCTTCCTTCACGGAGGAGAAGAAATTTTTCGAACGAAAACAACAATTACGGTTGCAGAAAATAACGCCCTCCCTGAAGAAGAACGTTATATCCCGTATAGTCCAGATCATGGTCCAGAAATTAAAGATGATGAAGTCGTAGAAATGTATGGTAAATTAGTTAGTCATAATTCATATAAATCTAACGACAGAACAAACTCATTTAAATATGATCGTAAAGTTGATTTATTAGATTATTATAATTCTTATAAAGCAGCGATTGACGCGCGTCAATACGTTAGTCGTTATGAATATAATGAAGACTCATCTGGCTATATGAATACATGGGTTAACGGTAATACAATTGGCTTATATGTTAAAGGTGCAGAAAGTAAACAAGACATCTGTTTCTTTGTTACAGGTAGGACAACCGGAACAATTAGTTTTGAAAATGTAGCAACTTCAACAAATCGTTATAATTCCTTGTCTTGGTATACAAATCCATATTCAACAAGTAGTGGTCACTTAAACATTAATGAGAAGTATTTAGCGCTTTTGTTTACTTTGTAAAAAAAGTTTAAAAATTTTATGGTTGACAAAAACCTTGATAAAATGTTAACTAATACTTAATAGCAAAACTTGCTTTTACTTTTTTTGTTATTAAAACTTAAAAAGTTTAAATGGAGGTGTTTATGAAAAAAAATACAATAAAGAAAATAGCTTATCTTTCCACATTTTTAATTGCGGGAATAACATTATTTTCTAGTCTTTCAATTTCTAACCTTACAAAAAAAGCATCACCTGTCAACGCTGCTACAGCGGATAGGCTTTTATATTTTGAAAAAGCCAATGTTGACGGTTTACCTGGATGGTGGATTACGGATGAGACCCTTTTGCATTATTGGTCAAGCGGAACTGGTGATGTGGAAGTAAAAATGGATAAAATTGAAGCCACAATTTTTACAGTCACAATTCCAGGCACGCTTCTTGATTCAGGTGGAGGATTTAGATTCATAGTACACAATAGAGATAATACTCATAATCAAACGCAGTGGAATGATGCTACAACATATCGTGATAATGGTCACAACTATTTTTTATTAACAAAATGGAATGGTGAAGGAAATTATTTAACCACCGAATCTTCAATATATGGTGCAACATACGAAGTAACCAAATATCGAGGAGGAACAGTAATTGGTACTGACGAAGTTCCAAAAGACGATAATTACACTCCCTCATTTGTTTATCAGCAGGGTTACAAATTAGAAGGATGGTATACTAATTCTGGGCTTACAACTCCTTATGTAGTTGGAAAATTGAGTAGCGATATTTCACTATATGGAAAATATACCGCCGTAAGTGATTATTATGTTTACTTTAGAAAACCAGATGCTTGGGGTTCTTCAATTAATGCATATTATTTTTATGAAGGCGCAGGCATACCGCTTGGTTGTCAATGTGAAAATTGGCCTGGAGACCCCATGACTGATGTAATGGCAGGGGGACACGGTTATGCCATAAAAGTGGATGCTGGTTATAATCCTAATACGATTATTTTTAATGATGGAAGTAATCAAACAGGTGATACAGCCTTGGTTGCGGGCAAAGTATATACGTATGTTGTTCCTGAAGCTGAACAGCCTGCAAATTTAGCAATACCGCATGATTTTGAATATAGATTATTTAAAAGCTGGGCTCCATGGGATGATGATTTAGAAGAATTAGGATCAGATTACATAGTTGGAAATGGTGTGACTGTTGCCATTAAAGCTGGAGATACGGTTAAGATGAATATTTCAAGCCAAATTTGGGCTCCTTTTTCCAAGCTAACTGGCGCTAACCTTGCAACTTATTTTGAAAATAATCCTGATGATGGAAATTACAAAGCGAAACTTGATGGAGTTTATAAATTTACTTTCAATCAATCTTTTGCTCTTGGTGCGGCAACAGAAACTAAAACTGCACAAATCAGTGCGGATAATTCAACCGTTTCCTTTGAACTTGTGACTGTTGAAAACGATAAAATTGCTGCAGTCAATCAAAGACTGGCGGATATCAATACTTGTGTAGAATTCAATGACTATAATATTTACAAAAGTTTTGTAGCTAATGTTTTAGGAGCAAGCGGAATGACTCTAATTGATCCTAAATACGCTGCTAAATTAAACTATATGGAAAGCCATTCTCTTTCTATGTCTCAAAATATTAGTATATCAGTACAAAATACAACCACAAATACAATTATTATAATTTCTGTTTTGTTGTCACTTACTTTAATTGGCGGGCTTTACATCGTCAGAAGAAAAAAACAACTTAACTAATTAGTTTCTTAAAGTTTATCGAGGCGTCTTTTGACGCCTTTTTCTTTATGTAGTTGTTATTTATCTCAATTATTTATAAAATAAAAGTAATATTTAAATGAAGGATATAGAAAAGAAAAAAAAGAAAACTAGAAAACAAGAAATTGTTTCAGCATATGATGAAGAAGGTAATCCAAAAAAAGAATATCAAAACAAAGGATTATCAAAAGGTTATAAAGTTTTCTTATTTTTTGTTTATGCTTTCGGTTTACTTCTAGGCTTAGGAGTTATTTTATTATTAGAAAGGTGTCAAGGATGAAAAAGAAAAATATTTTATTTTTATTTCCATTATTAGTTGTTGGTTTATTACTTACTTCATGTAAAGTTGATGATAACACTGATCCAACAG
>JAAYJX010000142.1 GCA_012522695.1 Erysipelotrichia bacterium | reverse complement strand
GTCATAGGAGAAACTAAAGATGATGCAGTCGGGGAATGTTTTGATAAAGTAGCCCGTGTTTTAGATTTAGGTTATCCAGGTGGACCGATCATCGATAAGCTTGCCAAAAAAGGACAACCCACATATAAACTACCAACTCCTTTAAAAAACTCTACTTACGATTTTTCTTATTCAGGCCTTAAAACAGCAGTTGTTAATTTAGTCCACAAACTTAAACAAACTAATGAAGAAATAAATATTCCTAATTTAGCTAGATCCTTTCAAGATATTGCGATTAATATGATTGTTAGTAAAACAATTCAAGCTGCAGAAGATTTTAAAGTTCGACAAGTTGTATTAGCAGGAGGGGTCTCTGCTAATTCATATTTACGCGAACAAGTAAGTAGTCACTTTAAAGATACAAATATTGAAGTTATTATTCCTCCCTTATGGGCTACGACAGATAACGCGGCAATGATTGCTAAACTTGCTGAAAGATTATATGAAAAAGAAGTTTTTGCCCCCCTTTCGATTAGTGTCGATCCTAATTGGCATATTGAAGATTTTTTAAAATACTAGTATTTTACTATTTTTAGACAATCAAAAACGCTTGTTTTTATCAGATACAATCAAAAACGCTTGTTTTTGTACTAGCCTGTTGTTATAAAAAAAGACTTCATATTAAATTATTCTTATATGCTAAAATAAAATTAGTCTTCCTATTAATACGAATTAAGGAGAATAAAAAAATGAAATGTAATTGTTTTCGCAAGTCACTTTTCGCAAGTGTATTTTTAATTACCTTATTACTTAGTTCTTGTGGAATAAATTCAAATGGCACATCGTCTAGTTCAACAACTAGTGATAGTGATACAAACACAGGCGGTACGACAGAACCAACTGATTTAACTGATTCCACTAGCGACTCTACTACTGACTTAACCACAACAGAACCGACGGATACAAGTTCAACCGATTCAAGCACCGATCCTGTTATTGAATATACGATTACTTTTGATAGTCAAGGCGGCACGCCGGTTGAAAGTATTACATTGCCTGCCGGTAGTTATATTTTTGCTCCAGTACCTCCAACAAAAATTGGTTATTTATTTGTTAATTGGTTTATTAGTTTAAGTTCCTCTACTCCGTATGTTTTTACTACGATGCCGGCAGAAAGTTTTACACTTTATGCAAAATGGTCACTCGTAGAATATACGATTACTTA
Organism: Erysipelotrichia bacterium; assembly: GCA_012522695.1. Taxonomy (GTDB): domain Bacteria; phylum Bacillota_I; class Bacilli_A; order RFN20; family CAG-826; genus UBA1424. Next base: position 6,604 of record JAAYJX010000142.1, on the reverse strand, counting down.
TGTTCTTAATGGAGGTGAAAACGCTAATAATCCTCATTCATATACAATTGAAACACCAACGATAATGTTATTAGAACCAACTAAAGTAGAAAACGCTTTTCTTGGTTGGTATAACAATATAAATTTACAAGGTGACAGTATTACTAAAATTGAAAAAGGTTCAACTGGTAATCGTATCTTTTATGCTAAATGGAGCGTTAATCAATATACAATATCTTTTAACTCAAATGGCGGTACTGATGTTAGTGAAATAACAGTGGACTATAACACAAGCATCAATGCACCTCCTCCACCAACTAAAGATGATTATCGATTTGTTAGTTGGTGTTTTGATGAAAGTTTAACAGAAGTAGTTGAATGGCCTTTAATTGTTACTCGAAGTCTACGGCTTCATGCGGCCTGGAATGAAAAAGTCAATTTAAAACCTTATTTAGTATCTTTACTAGATGGTTATAAATTAAATCCTTATTCGTTTATACCTGAAACAATGCAACCAGCTTCTAAAATAAGAAATGTTAATGGCTTGGTTAATGATTATTCTTCATTTGTAAATGTTAGTGATATTTCTTATGAAGGCTTTGGTGAGCAATGGCAAATGGTTCTTGATAACTTAGAGCAATCATTATTATTTTTTAACGTCTTAAGTGTTGTTGAAGGAGTTTCCTCGGCAAGCATTGTTGCTTTTAATAATTATCTTGATTCAAATCCAAGCGATTCATCTCACTTTGAGTTTGAATATGGTATTTATAATGTAACGATAAACTTTGAAAATAACGTGATATTTTATATTCTTGATTATACTACTGAATTACCACTTTTAGGTGAACAAGTGATTCAAATCTACTTATCATATAATATTGTTACTTTAGAAAAAACTGGACGAATTCAACTAGGTAGTGCGAATGCATTAAAATATAAATCAACTAAAGATCATTATGAGTTTGCTATTAAGTATCTGGGTGTTCGGAGAGCTTATTTTGAAGTAAGTCGTAATCTCGATGATTCGATTGAAGGAAGAATCTTTGAATATCTTGGTGTTGATGGAGTTTATTCTTATGGCACGTCTGCCCAATTTTATATTGATGACGATTATGTAACTACTATAGGCAATAAAGCTAGTGGTTTTCCTGGTTTTACTGGAACAGTTAATGAATTGTATAAAGTTAGTAATGGAAAACTATTGGGGTATGCAATTAAAGAGACATTATCTTTTGTTACCTTTAATACTTATTGGTTTAATTTAGATGACACAACAGGCATCAACACGATACAAATCGAAGAAGCCCCAACAACTAATTTAAATCCTCACTACATTTACGTTAATGGTAGCAGTAATGTTTTTGTTGCTAAAAAAGTTGGTGGTCTAAGCGCAAAAACAACTTCAAGACGTTATGACATTGAATTAAGAAAACGATATTTTTACTATGAAGATGAGGGCGAAATAAAAAGTCTAACGATTGAGGCACCCATGTTATTTGTGCAAATGGAACAAATAGATACCTTGAGTACAGATATTGTTAGTTCAAATTCTAGTGTTGTTACTTCATTTGGTTTAGACATTTCTTATTCCACGATGACTAAAATAAAAAATGATTACGATATATTGTTAAGCTCATTTGTTGCACAAAAAGATGAATTTTCTGCTGGAGACATTATTGATATAATTGGCGAACCTTACGCTCATACTATTTAGTTAATTTATTTCATTACAAGCTATATAACAATTACCAATAATTTTGATTTAGGTAACATTTTATCTTATCTAGTGATAAAATAACGTTGTTAATTTAGAATTAAAATAAATGTCACTTAAAAAAAGAAACTTAACATGCCATATAATCTTTTGGATCATTTTAATTCTTATAGGATATTTTGCTGAAAATGTTGTTTTATTCGATAAAGTCGATTTTCAAAGGACTTTTTCCACAGTTGAATACCTACTTTTATTCACTGGTATTTTAATGTTAGTTGGGTATTATTTTTATAACGAATACAAGTACAACAAATATAAGCCAAATATTGGGTTAATTATAATATTGCTTATGCTTGGTATTAGTGGTGTTATCGCCTTAGTTTTAACACCCAATATTCAATACTTTACTACCACCGAAGTAGTTTCTGGTGTAGAAACAACAATTGTAAGAGAATTTATTGTTACTAATCAAGATAAACTCCATAGTTTTTTATTTCTTTTTGTTGCCTTAATTACGGTTTATCTTTTAGTTGCAATTTCTCCAAGAATTGTTAGCTTTAAAAAATACTTACTATTTGTTCTTTATGTAGTTGTCTTTGTTTCAGTAATATCGATTTTTGCTAGTTACTTTCTTGATAAGGACTCTTATATTCATTTATACAATAATGGTTTAGTTGGCTATGAATACCCAATGTCATTTTTATTTAATCGAAACATGTATGCCTTAATGCTTATGCTTGGCACGTTTGCACTATATTACATAATCTCCTTATCGCCTAAATGGTACAACCACATATTATTGCTGTTTATTGTCATTAATATGCTTTTTACTTTTTCGAAAGCAGCGATCGGCATTACTTTAATCACATATATTGCTAATTTTATTTATAGAATGATTGTTACTTTTAAGAAACACAAAATAAGGAATTTTATTTTTTTCTTTTTCATTATTGCTGTCGTTAGCTATCTTTTTCTTTTACTTCCCTTTCCAGGCTTAGAAGATTTATCATTTTTAAGTGAATCGAGACGATTTGTATATGATTATTTTATTAAGTTAGGACCAAGGACCTTTTCTTCAAGATCAACTATTTGGAATAAAACAAGTGAAATTATGTTTGGCAATTATTTCTTATTTGGGAGAGGACCTAGAATTTTTAATGATACATTGGCCTTATATATGTATGATATAACGGATCCGACTCCTCTTTTAACGGCTTTTTCTCATAATGGTTTTATCGAAATATTTGGCCAATTTGGGGTTATTGGTTTAGTTATTTATTTATTGGGTTTGACTGCTTTAATTGGTGTAATTATTTATGTTGCAATTAAAAATATAGAGATTGGTTTTCCGTCCATTCTTGTCTTAGTTGCGTTTTTAATTTATACATTGGTGGAAACATCAACATTGTTTGATCCAACAATTGAAGGGATGGTTACAACTGCCCTAGTTGCCCTTCCTTCTCTTTCTTGGTTTTATCATCAAAGAAGGCCAAAAGTTAATAATAAAATTGTTGAAAGCGCAGAACAAGTAGAAAAAATTTATGATAAAGAGAACATTTTTGTCTTTTTTAGAAAAGTTACATTATATTCAACTTTGATTTTAACAATTGCTTTTGCTTTTGTTTTTGCGTTTTTTAAAGAACAAAATTATGAATTAAATAATTATTTATTGTATGGTGGATTAACTTTAATTTTATTGATTAGTGTTCCCATTACTACCCATCAACTTTACAAAATAAGAATAAAAAGGAAAGAATTTCTCTTTTGGTTTTTATTCATAATAAATTTTATTGTTAGTTTTGGAGCCTTATTTACTTATATATTATTTCAAGAGCTTTTAATTTTTATTATCGGCGGAAGCGTAATAATCTCGTTTTTAATTATTTCTTTATTATTTAATAGAAAAAACAAACAAGTTAATAAAAAATATTCATTACAAACTTTTTTGTATAGTGCGGCTATTATTTTATTAGTAACTTTAATTGTTTTTCCAATAATATTCACTGCAAAGACAACCCTTGTTATATTAGGCGAAGTGCTTGTATTATTACTAATTTTATCCATACCTTTTATTAATAATGTTTGTAAGTATAAAATTACATTAAACGATAAAATGTTGCTGGCTTTTGCTAGAAATATAAAATATTGAATATAATGAGTTTTTCTTATTTAATTGTTATAATTAAAAAGACAAAATTTTGGAGCTAAAATATGGAACCTCTTAGTATTACAATTTATGACCTATATGCCTTTTTCTATAGTAAAGATGAAGAGCTTTTAAAAGAGCTAAAAAAAGATTTATATTTAGAGGGGTGGATTAGAGGTAATCGCGCTTCTAAGGAAGTTGGTTTTATTGATTTCAATGATGGAACAAACTTTCGAGGAATCCAACTTGTTTATGATAAAAAAGAAATAGAAAACTTTAATGAAGTTTCAAAATTAAAAGTCGGTTCTTCAATTCGTGTTGTCGGTAAATTTACCTTAACGCCTGACGCCAAACAACCTTTTGAAGTTCATCTTAAATATTTAGAAGTTGTTAATGAATGCGCTGAAGACTATCCTTTGCAAAAGAAATATCATACTCCTGAATTCTTACGTGAAATTGCTCACCTTAGACCTAGAGCTAATTTATTTAACGCTTTGTTTAGAGTTCGCAATACATTAACTATGGCGATTCATCATTTCTTTCAAGAAAGAAACTTTATGTATGTCCATACACCAATTATTACGGGAAGTGATGCCGAAGGAGCCGGGGAAGTATTTAATGTTGTGACAGGCGAAAAAAGAACTAATGAGTTTTTCGGTAAAGATGCAATTTTAACAGTTAGTGGACAACTTCACGTTGAGCCCTTTGCAATGTCGTTCAGAGACGTTTATACTTTTGGTCCAACCTTCAGAGCAGAAAATTCTAATACACCAAGACACGCGAGTGAATTTTGGATGATTGAACCTGAAATGGCGTTCGCCAATCTTGAAGATGATATGCATTTAATAGAAGACTGTATTAAATATTGTATTGAAAGTGTTTTAGAACATTCACCCTTAGAAATGGAATTTTTTAATAATATTGTTGATAAATCAAGGACATTAATTGAACGTCTTACTTCAATTGTTGAAAGTGAATTTAAAAAGATGACTTACACTGAAGCAATTGAAGTACTAATAAAAGCCGTTAAAGATGGACATGAATTTGAAAATAAAGATATTAAGTGGGGGATGGACCTTCAAACCGAACACGAAAGATATATAACAGAAAACATTATTAAAGGTCCAGTTTTTATAATTGATTATCCAAAAGACTTAAAAGCTTTTTATATGTATTTAAATGATGATCATAAAACCGTTGCAGCGTGTGATCTTCTTGTCCCTTATGTTGGAGAACTAGTTGGAGGTTCACAACGTGAACATCGTTATGATCTCCTTAAACAAAAAATGGAACAAATGCATCTCTTGCCAGAACTAAAATGGTATTTAGATTTACGTAAATATGGGTTTACACCTTCAGCAGGTTTTGGAATTGGTTTCGATCGTCTACTTATGTATATTACCGGCGTAAGTAATATACGTGACGTTCAACCTTATCCTCGTTCTGCTAATGCTTTAAAATATTAAAAACAATGGAAAAACAAGAATTAACTAAAGAAGAAAAAGAATTACAAAAAGCTCGTTCAAGCAGACGCTTTTTTGGTCTATTTATTGCAATTGATATTATTCTTTTTGGCGTTGTAATTTATTTAATTGTCGAAATAATTATTTCCTTATTTCAATAAATATTTATTCGTTTAAAGTTGAAGCTGGATCAAGTGGATTTTTCGCCGCGTCGTAATCCTCAAGTTTTTTAATAAAGACTTTTTTCGATAGAACCCAAATTCGATAAAGTCTCGCCATATATGCCTCGACACAAACTAAAAACCAAACTGCTCCAACTAAAAAGATTGGGGTAAAAACATATGATGGCCAAGCTTCTTTAGCTAAATAGGGCGAATTTAAAACAGGTGGCCAATTCGATACAACGCTCATCCCAAAGAAATCAGTTCGAGGGGCGTTTTTAAAATCAAAAATAAAGAATAATGTCGTAAAACCTTCACCGTTTGTCCCATCAGTTCCATAATAATCAAAAACATTAAAGTCCCAACGTTTAGCAATCCCCATATATCCAACTAAAAAAGCAAAAGAAATAAGAAGCATTAAAAAAGGTACCCAAGCTTGCATAAATAAAAGACGATGATTTTTTCGATAGGCAAGTTGTCGAAACTTAAATGGTGTTTTAACAACTCTTGTTTTTACAACATCATGCATAAACGTATCAACTTGTAAACCTTGATTTTTAGCTAGACGACGAATTGCCGTGCCAATTAGACCAATTAAAACAAAAATAAGAAGAATAATGATTGCTAACGCAATTAATACTCTTTTTGTTTCTTCGGACATTTTAGCTAAATAAATCATTATTTTTTGTCCTCATCTACTTCAATTGGTTTTGATTCGACTTCTTTGATTTCTTTTTGATCAATTGGGGGTTGATTAGGATTAGGATAAAATCCATAAGGAGATGGGAAAGGAAAAACATATGTAGGAGGAGGAGGTTGTTTAGTAGCCTTTTCTTCTTTTTCTGCTTTTGTACTTCTTACTTGTTCAATAATTTCTTTTGCTTCAATGTCTTCGGGGAAATCTTTAAAGATATTTCTGCCTGCAAAAAACAAAATAATCATCTTAAAAAAGTAAAAGACCATAATTAAAACACTATATACAGCAAAAAGCGCTAAAAAGGCTAAAAGAAAAGGCAAAAGTAATGTATAAAGTAAACCTTGGCCAAAAAACTTAAAAAACTTAAGCATCTTCTTCCTTCTCCATAGTATTATTCATTTTATCTTTAAGATGACGTTTTAACAATAAGTTATTAACAAAACT
>JAAYJX010000019.1 GCA_012522695.1 Erysipelotrichia bacterium | reverse complement strand
GTTATTAATAAAACGTTATTAGTTTATTTATAAAATAAAAGGATGTGAATGAGTAAATGATTATTGGTTTTGATGTTGGTGGGACACATATCGACGGTGTCATTATTAAAAATAAGCAAATTATTAAAACAATCAAAAAACCAGTTAATCATAATTATCTTGAAAATTCGCTTTTAAATGTACTTGATGTTTTAGTTAAAGATATAAAGCCTAATGATCTTAAACAAATAAACTTAAGCACAACAATTGCGACAAATGCGATTATTGAAAAGAAAGTAAATAAAGTTGGTTTAATCTTACAAACAGGACCAGGTCTAAATTTAAGTAATTATGATAATGAATATGTTTACTTTATTGATGGCTATGTTGATCATCGCGGCGAAGTTGTTAAAGACTATTCAAAAAGTGAACTTAAAAAAGCAATAAACTATTTTAAAGATCAGCATTTAGACTATATTGCAGTTGCCTCTAAATTTGCGATACGTAATCCTCGTGTTGAATTAAATATTAAAAAAGAATTAGATGATGAATTTAAACATCTTAGTTTGTCACATACGCTTGCAGGTAATCTTAATTATCCTCGGCGGATTACGACAACCGTTTTAAACGCTAGTGTTAGTCAAATCTTTAATAACTTTGCTAATAAAATTCAAAGTTCTTTATTAAAGAAAAACATTAATGCTCCTATTTATATTTTAAAAGCTGATGGAGGACTACTTTCTATAAGTGATGCTTTAAACTCACCAGTAGAAACAATTTTATCTGGTCCTGCTGCTAGTCTTAATGGCTTTTTAGCATTACTAGATATTAATGAAGATTCTCTTCTTATTGATATCGGTGGGACAACGAGTGATCTTTTTATTTTAGCTAACGGTGTTTCACTTTTTGAACCATTAGGTGCAAGTATTAATAAGCAAAAAACATTAATTAGATCAATCTTTTCGCATTCAGTTGGTTTAGGTGGAGATAGTCAAATCAAAGTAATAAATAATAAATTAGTAATTGGACCATATCGACAAGGTCAACCATATGCTTTAGGTGGACCTTCACCTACATTAACTGATGCTTTTATATATTTAGATCAATTAGAAATAGGATCAAAAGATAAAGCAAGTGAAGCAATTAATTTAATTGCTAATGATTTAAAGATGCCTAAAAAAGATACAGCAATTAAAATTATTAATGACTTTAGTTATTTATTAAAAAAAGAAGTTGATTTAGTATTAAAAGAAGTTAATAATAAACCAATTTATACAATTAAAGAATTACTTGAAAATAAACAAATAATACCTAAATCACTAAACATCATTGGTGGACCTGCTAAATTATTAAAGCCAAGCATAGAAAAACATTTTAATTTAAAAGTAACTTATCCAAATAACTATGAAATTGCCAACGCAATCGGCGCGGCCTTAAGTAAACAAACAGCTTTTGTTAATGTTCATGTTAATACATATAAACAAACATTAATAATTCCTGAACTCGGTCAAACTTTAAAAGTAAGTGCCAACCTTTCATTAAAAGAAGCTTCACTTTATGCTTATGATGCTTTGAAAGCATTAACGCATCAAAGTTTAAAAGAAAGTGATTATGAAATCATTGAACAAAATTCTTTTAATATGGTTGATGGCTTTTATACAAAAGGTAAAAATATGCGTCTTAAAGCCCAAGTTAAGCCAGGTCTTATTTATAAGTTAGAAGGTAAAGTCAATGAATAATAAACCTAAACTCGGTCTTATCTTTTTTCCTGCCTTTGACTGGCAAATTTCACCAACCCATCCTGAACGCGAAGAAAGACTTTTATATACTCTTGATCAAATTAAAGAAGAAGGTTTAGAAGACTTAAACGAAATTGCTTTCTTTAATCCAAGTGTTGCAAGTATTAAAGATATCAAAAGAGTTCATTTTATTTATCCAAGTGTTAAAGCAATTTTAACTGACTCGCATTTTATTTCTAGTGGTGCCGCTATTAAAGCTGCTGATTTAGTTATGACTAAACAAACAAAGAAAGCTTTTTCTTTAACAAGACCACCAGGTCATCACGCTCAAAGTGTTGTCTATGGAGATCGAGGTTTTTGTGTTGTTAATAATGAAGCGGTAATGATTGAATATATAAGACAAAAATATTCTAATTTAAAAGTAGCGATTATTGATACTGATGCTCATCATGGAGACGGGACTCAAGATATATTTTATAATGATAAAAATACCCTCTTTGTTTCTATCCATCAAGATCCAAGAACGCTTTATCCAGGGACAGGCAGGATAGATGAATTAGGTACACCTAATGCTTTTGGCTATAACATTAATATCCCCTTACCTCCTAATACTGGAGATGAAGGTTATTTATATGTTATTAATAACTTAGTCTTACCTATCTTAGAAGACTTTAAACCAGATCTTATTATTAATTCAGCGGGTCAAGATAATCATTATAGTGATCCATTAACAAATATGAATTTAAGCGCGAGGGGTTATGCTCAACTTAATGAATTATTAAATCCTGATATTGCCGTCTTAGAAGGCGGCTATTCAATTGAAGGGGCCTTACCTTATACAAATGTAGCGATTATCTTAGCAATGATTGGCCTTGATTACTCGAAAGTAATCGAACCAAACTTTAGCGAAGATAAAATCTTACAAAAAGAAGAAATAACAAATTATATAAAAAACTTAGTCGATAAGATTTTATATATTTGGAAAAATAAAGAAACACTTAAAAAAGAAAAATATCCAAAACAAGATGTTTATACTTTTAAAAGAAATGTTTATTATGATACTTCGAACATTTATGAAGAACAAACAAGGTCATATTACTATTGTCCAAATTGTAGTGGCCTTCATACAATTGAATCAACTAATGATAAAAACATAAGAATCTTTGCTATTTCAATACCGATTGATAGTTGTCAATTATGTTTAAATAAAGGCAAAAAACTTTATGATAAAATATCTTCTAATAAATATGATAGAGTGTACTTACAAAATAAGACTGAAGATATTTATCTCGAAAAATAAATTAAGAAAGTAGCAATTATTAGTATTTATGCGATAAAAAATAAAGTTTTTCTGAAAGAAGAAGAAATAAAATAATATTTTTTTATTTTTTTTGTAAAAAAGTGAATTTCTTTTACTTATATATAAGATGTGTAGGTATAAGGAGGTAAAAAATGAAAATACTACAAACCTTAGAAGTTCGTTTCCGCTCAAATAGTTCATATCATGGACATTTAAAATGGGAGGATGTTTTAAGGGTTCTTCAAAAGAAAGAAATCATCGACGCTATTTCCTACATGGAGAAAACAAAAGGTGAACCTCATGTTTTCTTAATAAAAGATAAAATAGCAATTATTGATGCTTTTAAAGAACAACCTAAATCAAGAGTTAATCTTTGTTATGATGAAGATGCGCTTAAGACAAAAAGAAACAATCCACCACAGGCTAGTGTTGAAGGTCAAATTCAAAATAAACTTTTACGTTTATTAAATGAAGAAGAATATTTAATCTTACAATCTTACGATTTGTTTGATTTAAAATCATCTTCTTGGCTAGAAACACCAGCTAGTATTAGATCTTTTGGTGGCGCTTTGTTTGGTGATCGTAAATATAATAAAACTTTTATTTACCATAACAGCGCAGATAGTTACTATGATAATCGTGGCTATCGCACAATTCTTTATTTATAAAAAACATCTAAACAAAATTTAACAAAACGCAAAGTTGTTTACTTATATTTAATAAGTATTTTTGATTCATCTATTTTTAAAGTAAAAATGTATAAAACATAAAAAGTTTTACTTATGTCTAATAAGTAGTTATGAATTTACTAATTATTTCTTAAAACACTAAGCGATTTAAAAATACAAGGAATAAGTAAAGCGACAAACGTTATTGGTAAGACTAAGTAAGAAAAGCCAAAGTGAACTGCTGCACCAAGTTGATTAGCGATATCGTTTAATTTTTGTAATGCAATAATTTCATAAATAACAAAAATAGTGCCTAAGGCAACCGCGGCAATTGAAAGGTAAAATTGTGTTTTTAGTAATGCTTCTTCTGGAGCGACATTTAATTTTGCTTTTTTTCTTAGCATTGCAGCAATAATCATTAAAGTTAAAGTCGCACCAAAGTTTAAGAAAATAAATGCTGTTTCAACTTGCGATAAAGTTAACATTTTATTAAAAAGACTTAGTTGTTCACTTGTTAAACTACTAGCATTAGCTTGGATTTCTCCTTTTAAGCCACTTAATGAATTAAATGCTGTTGATAAATTTAAAACTAAAATAATCATTAAGACTAAGGACACAACAAAGATATACTTTGAATAAGATTGTCCGAATACTTGTCGATTAGAATTAGTTTTTGTTGGACGTTGATATATATCTTTTTCTACTGGTGATCCACAATTAGGACAATATGAATCACTTTCTTTTAATGGATAAGAACAATTTTTACAATTCATGATGATACCTCGTAGTTAGTTTTGACTATTACTATTCTAACATACATGTACATAGGTAAAATGAAATATTTTGTAAACAATTGATTTGGCTTTATTTGCATTCTTATGTGTTCTTTTTCTTTGTTTAGTTAATAATTAAACTATGGGGTTTTTAAGATATGCATTATACGGAGCGAGAAAAGCAAGAGAACTTCATTTAAAAGAACCAAGAACTAAGGGCTTTATTGGTGAAACTTTAGTAAGAAAAGCTTTAAAGAATGAAAAACTTGTTCTTAACAATATTGTTTTAGGAGATATAAAAAAGACTCAAATTGATCATATTGTAATTAATGATAAAGGTATATTAGTTATTGAAACAAAAAACTACAGTGGACTTATCAAGGGCAGTGGTAATAGTAGGTTTTGGACTCAACACATTAATAAAAAGCAATTTATATTTTTAAACCCTCTTTTACAAAATGAATATCACATTAGCTTTTTATCACATCTATTTCCAGAATTTAAACCTTACTTTAAATCCTTAGTTGTCTTTACTGAAAGCTCTACACTTAATATTTCAAAAGAAGAAAATGTTATTCAATTAGGGCAATTGAGTGATCATATGAGTGACCTACCTAAAGTTGAATTTTCTGATGAAAGGCAGAACGCCTTTTATGATTTGCTTTTAAAAAGGAAAACAAATAAATAATAGCTTTTTTAAAAACTATAGCAGTGCTGCATTTAGTCTGTCACTTAACGACCATGAGTAAATGAAAAAACAACCATTTTTAGCAATTAATATACGATAAAATAAAAAAGGAGTAAACAATGTCGCTTAACCGTTTCATTGAAGCACAACAGAGAGATTACGAAACAGCGCTTCAAGAAGTTAAACAGGGTAAAAAGATAAATCACTGGATGTGGTATATATTTCCGCAGATTCATTCACTTGGCGAAAGTTATTACGCTAAATATTATGCACTTAAAAGTATTGAAGAAACAATTGAATATTTGAATAATGATTACCTTTATAACAACATCATTTTGATATGCGAAGCACTGCTGGAAATTAATCATAGTGACGTTGAGAAAATTTTTAGCGATATTGATGCTATTAAACTTAGATCATCAATGACGTTATTTAATTATGTTACCGAGTATTACCCAAATCAAATTAATAAAACAAACCACATCGTCTTCCAACAAGTTTTAAATAAATTCTTTTGCGGACAAGAAGACGAACTCACGTTAGAAATTATTTATAAAGAACGAGACAACTTTCAATTCTAATAAACAGTGAACTTATCTTCGTTTTAACCTATTCAATAACCAGTGTTTGTGAATCTATCAAGTGGAAAATAACACGCTTTCCTTGATAAGTGGTGGAAAGTGCGGGTAAATATATGAAGTTCATTTTTCTCTAAATTATCTAACTAAATATTTGTATGTGTTGCATTGAGTTTGTCACTTAACAGGAAGTTTTATTTATCCATTATCCCTATTAAAAGTTGCAAAAGTTTTGTAAAATAAATTCATAAGAAAACAAATTGTTTTATTAAGGAGACTAAATTGTGACAGAAGTAAAAAAAGGTTATGTTTATGTTCTTACAAATGAGAGTTTTAAGGATAACTGGGTTAAGATTGGTAAAAGCAAACGTGAACCAGAAGTAAGAGGTCGTGAGTTATATAACACTTCATTACCCCTACCTTATGAAATTTATGCGACATTAAAAACTTCTAAATATCAAGAAGCAGAAAAAATGCTTCATCGTACAATTGATCGGATTTCTAAACTTCGTATAGCATCTAATAGGGAGTTTTTTAATATTGCTCCTGAGATTGCCTATGAGATATTACTTGATGTTGCATCGATGCTTGATGATGCCGAAGTTGAACTTTATGGCGATACTGTTCAAGTTGAATCGCAAAAACTTAAGCGTAAAGTTAGTGCCAGATTTGATTTTTTTACTCGTGGTATTGAAAGAGGATCTAAAATTGTTTTTATTGATGAACCAACTTACACAGCAATTGTTGAAAATGGTAGTGAGGTTTTATTTGAAGGACGTTTATGGCATCTTTCCCCATTAGCTAGAGAATTATTTACAAGATTAGGAAAAGTAAATGCCAGTGGTGCATATCAAGGACCTCTATATTTTTCTTATAATGGTAAAAAGCTTACTGATTTTGAAATACGCGAGCCTAAATAGCACATTTAAAATAAATGACTTTTTAATAGTATAGTTAATAAGTAAACTATGGGATTTTTAAGATATGCCTTATATGGAGCAAGAAAAGCAAGAGAGCTTCATTTAAAAGAACCAAGAACTAAGGGCTTTATTGGTGAAACTTTAGTAAGAAAAGCTTTAAAGGACGAAAAACTTGTTCTTAATAATATTGTTTTAGGCGATATAAAAAAGACTCAAATTGATCATATTGTCATCAATGATAAAGGTATATTAGTTATTGAAACAAAAACTATAGTGGGCTTATTAAAGGTAGTAGTAGTGATAAATATTGGATTTAATGCATTAGAAAAAAATAGCCCTTTTTAGATTCTCTTTAAAACTTAACAAAAAAGAAATCAATTATTATTATCACAAATTTAACCTTTGATAAATGGCCAGGTTTATTTGGTGACACAATCCTAACAGCAGCGATGGTCGATCGCCTTACAAACAAAGCCAATGTTGTTCAAATTATTAGTGAGTCGTATCGAATTATACAAACAAACCAGCGGTTAAAGCCAAATTTAAAAAAATGACCCAAAGGGTCATGACAGTGGCCTAGTTTTCAATCGGCGCGGTGTTCAGATTTGAATTGGCGATGGTGTTCACTTTTCAGTTGAGATTCACAATAATAGCAGAAGTAAAAAAAAGGTTATGTATGTATTCTTACAAATGAGAGTTTTAAGAATAACTGGGTTAAAATCGGTCGGCAGAAAAATTCCCTAATGTAAGAAAAAACAAATTATATAATACTTCAATTTCTATTTTTATGAAGTTCATGTAATCCTTAAAACAACAAAATATAAATTTGAAGTTCAAAAATCTCTTGATGATTCCAAAAGGCAATTTGATCCACTAATGTGGAGTATTTTGATTAATTTATTATGTACTTGATATAATTTTCAACAAAAAGGGAGGCTATCAAATGCAAAATCAAATCAAAATAATATTAAGTGATATGAGCGATTACTTAAATATTGCTCAAATGAAACTATTACAGGAATCTTTAGTAAAAAGGCTTGAATATGAAATAAATAATGACAAAATAGTTGAGAATAATAAATATTTAACTATGTATTTATCTGCAAAACAAGTAGAAGGATGTTCTGTTAGAACACTTAGTTATTATCAATCAACGGTTGAGAAAATGTTAAGTATGATTGAAGCACCAATAAGAAAGATAACGACTGAAATTATTAGAGATTACTTAAAAAGATATCAATTGATCAATAATTGTAGTAGAACTACAGTTGACAATATTAGAAGAAATCTATCTAGTTTCTTTTCTTGGTTAGAAGAAGAAAATCATATACTGAAAAATCCTGTACGAAGAATTAAAAAGATTAAAGTTAAAACAACCATTAAAGAAATTATCTCAGATGAACAAATTGAAGTAATGAGAGATGCATGTACAAACAAAAGAGATCTTGCAATTGTTGAAATGTTATATTCAACAGGGATTAGAGTTGGTGAACTTGCTAAATTAGATATAAAAGATATCAATTTCAGTGAGAGAGAATGTATCGTCTATGGGAAAGGGGATAAAGAAAGAAAAGTATACTTTGATGCAAAGACAAAACTTCACTTAAAACAATATCTTGATGAAAGAAAAGATGGCTCACAAGCATTGTTTGTTACCTTAAATAAACCATTTGAGAGAATTCAAATAAGCGGCATAGAAATACGAATACGAAATCTAGGAAGAAGCTTGGGATACACTAATATACACCCTCATAAGTTTAGAAGAACCATGGCAACCAGAGCAATTGATAAAGGAATGCCAATTGAACAGGTTCAACAATTATTAGGCCATCAACAGATAGACACCACAATGAAATACGCAATGGTTAATCAAAGTAATGTAAAGAACTCACATAAGAAATTCATTGGTTGATTCGTCTCTTGCAAATTTAGATTTGTAGGGGTGGATTGAATGAAAGTTAAGGAAATATGCGAATACGGCATAAAGTCTAAAGTAAAAGCAGGCGAGGGCCTAACAGAAGGAAAATACAAGTTTTTCACTTCAAGTGCAG
>JAAYJX010000141.1 GCA_012522695.1 Erysipelotrichia bacterium | reverse complement strand
TATAATTTAAATCCTCAGTTTTATTGTTCCAATATTCACCGCTTACACTCGTTCTTGTGAACATATAACCAGTAATATTCATAGGTAAATCAAAATAATTGGCATCGTTTTTAGCATCATAAAGCGTAGGAATTCCAGGCCAAACTGTATCTCCGCCGTTCCACCAGTAATGGATTGAAATTATCGCATTATCAACTTTCCAAACGCTAGGACCATCATCGACGTAATCTCTAACCCAAACTCTTTGAGTTTCAACAACTTCCGGTTGTAGTGCCTTGAAATTATTGTGCTCAAAACCTTTATTTCTTATGACAATAGATGTAAGTAAAAGTGTTCCAGCCATAAGCATTGTCCCTACTAATAGACCATTAAATCTCCGGTTTTTATTCATTTTTAAACCTCTTTTCATTTATAAGTCTAACACAAAAATAGCTCCCGTAGTGCTCGTTTGATTCAGTAAAGTTAAATCGTGTCGATAAATTATAGTAGAACTAAAAAATTACGTTCACTTTGAATTGTTTACTAAAACTTCGATTTTTCTAGTTGTGTTACGATCATATTTTTTATGTATTCGATATAAACTGACCAAATCTCTAATTGTTTTACAACATTCAAATATTGTTTACATTAACGAACTTAGGCGATTTTCGATACAAAACTGTTTTTTATCCTTTTGGCGACTTTGAGAGAAATTATGCTTATTATGAGTAGTCCATTCCTTAATGAAAATTGCTGGAAGTTGCACTCTTCAACGAATTTACGAGTAGAAATTATATTTGTTAATAATATTAACTTCTTGTAAAGGCCCTTGCAATTTTTTTAAATCAATTAATATAATAGGGGTATACTAAGCAAGTGAATACTTTTTAGAATTTCTGACCACAAGATATTCCCTTTTTAAGTTTATGATCATTTATCAGAAGAAAAATAGTGGAAGAAAAAGAAAAGGCGCCTATTGGCACAACAAAAGGAAATGATATGAAAAAAGTATAAAACAAAAGGGTTTTTTGGTTTTTACGACATTAGCACTTGCGGTTGGTCTTAGGGTAAAGGTAGCCCCTTTTGTTTTTGTAATTTAGGACTCGTATTGTCTTTAAACGCACGAGACCTTATTACTAATTTAATAAAAAAAGGAGAAAAGCCTAATATGAAAAAAGATAAGAATTTAAAGTATTGGACTATTTTGTTAAGCTTAGCGACAACGTGCATTTTATCTCTATCGCTATCTCGACATTATAATGAAAACAACAAAATATTCGCACAATTTGGTGGAAATAATGGCGGATATACTTGTTATATTCCCGAGGGAGAGACTGAAATTCGTGATTTAATCATCGATGACTCAACTCATGATACTTTATATTATAAGACACGTGGCACGGTGACGAGTATTCAACAAAGTGAAGATGGATATTATCGCGCTTTTATTCAAAGAACGAATGGTGAAGATGGAAGTAAATCTTCTCTTATGCTCTATGAATACGTAGATCCATATTTTCCGGTAGCGGTAGGCAATGTTATCGATGTCGATGGTGTTTATACTTATTACGGAGGTAATACCCCTGAATTAATTGGACACGATAGTAATACTGTTTATCAAGCAACTGTCGCCGAAGAGACAAATCCACATCCTGTCGAATCCTGGGAGATGAGTGTAGGCGAATTTAACACATACGCAAGTAGTTTTTCTTTTCGCGATATGTCACGGTTAGTAACGATAAAAAATGTTAAATTTA
>JAAYJX010000018.1 GCA_012522695.1 Erysipelotrichia bacterium | reverse complement strand
AGCCTTGGCCACCTCCGATGAGCATTACAATAATTAATAACATAATAACTTGAGGTGGAAATAAGCTAAATACTCTTAAGTCATTAATAAAGCCAGTTGAAGTCATTGTTGAAACAAAAAGAAAAGACGAAATACGGAAAGATGGAGTAATACTATTTCTATTTAAAAAGAGTGTTAACATTATAGTGAAAAGAACACCATAAATTAATAAAAATTTTAATTCAATGTGGTTGAATACATTTTTAAATTTACGTCTAAATAAGTTTAAGTGGATAACAAAATTTGTCCCACCCAACAACATTAAAACAATTGAGACAATTTCGATACCTAAATTATTATAATGGGCAATGCTATCAATATGTGTTGAAAATCCACCAGTTGAAACAGCGCTAATCGCATGATTAAATGCATCAAAAACATTCATGCCAAAAATCATATAGAAGATACTACCAATAAGTATATAAAAACTATAAATTGATAAAATGAATCTAGCTGATTTTACAAGATTAGGTAATAAACGATCAAGATGTCCTTCTGCAACAAAAAGTTGCATACCAAATTTATCACTAATTGCTGATGTTAAAACTAAAACAAGGCCAACTCCGCCGATATAATGTGATAAGCTTCTAAAAAATAAATAAAGATGACTTCCACCTTCAACTTGATAAATACTCATTCCTGTTGTTGTATAACCAGACGTCATTTCAAAAACACTTTGAGCTAAATTATATTGTTTGGTTAAAACAAAAGGTATTGCAGAAATAAAGATTGCACTAAGCCAAATTAAAGTAAGTAAAATGATATCATCGTGTCTTTTTAGACGCTCTAAATCTCTTTTATAATTAAATAAGCTTAGTAAAAAGCCAATAAATATAGAACTAACACCAGGGATAATAAAATTTAAGGCATAATTACTTTCGTTTGGATAAAAGATTAATAGAATTAAAGGCATTAAAACAATTACGCCAATTAAAATTAAAAAAACACCGAGATAACCAAAAACGAGACGATATCCTTGACTACTTTTTTTCATGACTTACTTTTTTTGTAATTTGTTCTAAGATATTTTCTTGCTCAGAAGGTTCAGCAAAAATATATAAATGATCTTTAGGTAATAATATTGTTTGTCCATAAGGAATAATAACTTCTGTTTCATTTCGCAAAATACAACCAATATTCATATTAATAGGTAGGTTTGCATCTTTAACTAGCTTATTAGCAATGACCATATTTTCTTCAACAATTAAATCAATCAAAACAACTGTTTCAGGCCTAATCGTTAAAGTCTTAATAACACTTTCAAGGGCCGTTTCTTCTTTAATACTTTCGGCTAATAAATGAATCGAAGAAATAACAATATCAATTCCTAGTTTTTTAAAAATAGCAACTTTTTTAGGATTAGAAACTAAACATATAACTTTACGAACATTGAATATATCTTTAGCGTATTTAGAAATTACGTAATTATCACTATCATTTGCAGTAAGAGTTATTAATAAATCAGCATTTTGAATTTTAGCGTCTTCAAGCGTGTAACGCTTTGTTGCGTCACCATATAAAACTGGTAAGTTATTATTAGCAGAAATATATTCACAAAAGTGTTTATCATCGTTAATAATAATTAATTTGTTACGGTGATTTTTAAAATGTTTTACGATATAGTCGGCTTCATGTCCACCGTTAATAATGACGATTTTCATTTTTTTGCCTCCAAATCTAAAAACTCTTTCATTGATAGATCAAAAGGATAACTAGCTTTAATATTTGTTTTTTTGATGAGTAGTCCTTTATCAACATCGATAAAACGAACGTAAATATTCGGAATTTGATAAATAAAATAGGCCACATGACTAACATATAAATTAACACTATCGCTATTTGTTGTAATGACGATTTGATTAATATGAGTAATATCACATTGATTTTCTAAAAAATCTAAATCAGTCGCATCACCAATTAATTTATATCCGGAAAAGTTAACATCTAGCTTTCTAAATGATCGAGAGTCTTGATCAACAATAATAACATCATCACCTTTTTTGGATAAATAATCAGATATATTAGCGCCTAATTTACCACATCCTATGACAAGTGATTTAATCTTTTTCATTTACTAAATCCTTTCTATCTTAGTTTTGATAAGTCAATTTTACTCTTTTTTTATTTTATTGCATTAAATTAAACATTTTTATTTATTGTATAAACCCTAAGAATAATGTTTGAAAAATGGTCTTAGCTTAGACAACCTAGTTCTTTATGTAATAGAATCACTAAAAAGTAGGTATTTAAGAAAGTCCGCCAAAGTTCGCCACTGTCGTAATTCAACTCACCATAAGAAACAGCCCTTTCGGGCCCTTTTTATTTGTTTTTTCGTTTTATTTTTACATGTGTAAGGATTTTACGCACACTTTTTTACGTATACACAACAACATATATGTTTGCAAAGGCTTTTTATAAATAAAAAAATCGCCAATGACGGCGATATTTTTTTTGGTTTTGGTGGAGCTGACGAGAATCGAACTCGCTACCTCTTCCATGCCATGGAGGCGCTCTCCCAAGTGAGCTACAGCCCCAAAAGTCAATTGACTTTAAATATCATAACTAATTTTTAATCTTAGTTCAATAATAAACAATTAATTTGCTAAGCATAAATAAAAAAATATTATTTCTAATTCTACACTAGTCTGCAAAAAGATAAGACAGAGGGCCTATAATGTTTAGTATTATTTTTTATTCAAAATACATAAAAGACCAATACATAACGCCGTCCCACCAATAGAAGACTAATGATATTTGTTGCTCTATGTCCCAACAAACATAACCAAACAAATCATAATAAGTTTCATCAACAATCCAACCATCATTAAGCAGCGAGTTAACGTAAATATTTTCGCCATCAATTGTTGGATAGTCTGTATAAATGATTAATTGGGCGTATTCATCTTCACCTACTATGTAATAATTAAAACTAGACTCAGAAACAAAAGCCGGAACTAAAGAACCTATTTCATCACTATTAAAAAACGCATTAATCGCGTCTTTTGGCCATAAAGATGATTCAAAAATAGGCACATAAAAAGCAACCGAATAAATATTAATATAAGGATTACCATCAACAGTGGCAAAAATGAATAAGTTTTCTTTTATGATATATCCATAAAAATGATCGTAAGCAAATAACAAAGCTAGATCGTCATCATACGATTCAATGTCTTGCTCATCCCAATCAAACAAATCAATATAAACATCAATTGGATAATCTTCATTTGAATCTTCACTAATTAGGTAATCAGCAGAATAAATTTTTGGTAACAACGAATAAAGATCAAAATCAAAATAATAATTTAATGCATTTTCATCAATTTCTGTTTTTACATCTTTATCTGGTTCACTACTTGTCTCTGAGGCTGTATCGGTTGGATCGCTTGTAACTTGGTCTGTAACACCAGGATCAGTACTACTTGAATCGTCTGGATCAATAACAGGTTCACACGCGACAAGAAGAAACATTAATAGAGGTAGTAATAAAAACTTCTTTTTCATATTTTTTTCCTTTTTTATGTATAAAAAACTAATTTAAATAAGTACCTACTTCAGCTAGCTTTCCCGGAGCAGGTGTCTTTGCTGTATTTAAGACATAAACACGAAGATTACCTTTAGTATTTAAACTAATTGATAAAGTGTTATTTGTAACATTCATTGTGTGTCCAGTTACAGCGTCAACATAAGTTCCATTAGGGATATTATAAAAAGTTGCTCCATTAGAAACACTAATTAAAGCAAAGCTATCTGTTTTGTCATCACTGTAACGACGTTTATAAGAAAGGCCTCCATTCAAATCACTAACAGAATATTGTCCTTTTTGTAAAGCTGGTATACCTCTTCTTATTAAGTTTAAAGAACGAACATGTTTAGCAAGGGGGTGATTTAACGTTGTCGCTATTTGACCACTTGCATTTGTATATTTTCCAAAATCAGTAACATTAAGATTACCTTCAATATGATCACCAAAATAAGCTCGACCTGTATTACTTAATTTATCATTTGGTCCAACATCAATTCTTTTACCTTTTTGAAATTCTATTTCACTACCATAGTAAAGAGTTGGAATACCTCGAAATGTAAAAATTAATGAAAGGTTTTCCGCCCAAACATTTTGATGTTGATTAAAGCGTTCACCTTCTGGCGCGCCATCAGGAGCATAATCATGTGAATCAATATATGTCACATTCCATGTTGCATCACTATAAACATGATCAGTTGATTTTGCTAAATTAAAAGCATCATATGCGTTTTTAAAATTCCAATGCATCGGAAAGTCAATGACGTTCATATCGCTTTTTTTAGAATAGTCAACTTGGCGATAATTATTGCCATCTAAATAATGATTGTTAGAAGTTGGTTGATTACTGACATTGTTGTTATCATCCCAATTTTGTTTAACTGAAGCTTCACGTTCTTCTCTTGTTGCCCATGGATAAGTTTTTGTTTCTTTCCACGTATAAAAAGGAGTCGAAATAGCAGGAATACCATGATTCCATACTTCACGAACACGTGT
>JAAYJX010000017.1 GCA_012522695.1 Erysipelotrichia bacterium | reverse complement strand
TCTGTGCTATATTTTTATTTGAAGTAGTAAAACTACTTATATTTTTTATGACAATTGATAAAACTACACCTTATGGTGACATTAATATTTCTTTAGAAGCAATTGCAACAATTGCTGGTAACGCTGCGATGGAGTGTTATGGGGTTGTCGGCCTTGCTTCGAAGTCTTCAATTCGTGAAAATATCGCGGAGCTTTTAAAAGCAGATAATTATGCAAAAGCAGTTACTGTTATTAAAGAAAAAGATAAATATGAAGTTAATGTCTACATCGTTGTCGCGTATGGCTTAAAAATTACGGAAGTCGTTAGTCAAGTTCAAAAAAGAGTCAAATACGTTTTAGAAAAAACGTTTAATTTAAAATTTAAAGCAATTAACGTCTACGTTCAAAGTCTTAAGGCCATTACTTAAGGAACAAATTAATGAAAACAATTAACGGGCAAATATTAAAACAAATGATTATTTCGGCTTCGAATCATTTATATAATAATTATCCAGAAGTCGACTCACTTAACGTCTTCCCCGTTCCAGATGGGGATACGGGCATGAATATGAACTTAACGATGTCAAGTGGGATGAAAGAAGTGCAAAATCGTATTGATACTGACGCTTACGCAATTGCAACATCTTTTTCTAAAGGTCTTTTAATGGGCGCAAGAGGTAACTCCGGTGTTATTACCTCGCAAATTTTTCGTGGCTTTGCTCAAGCGATGGAAGGCAAAAAAGTTTTAAACGCTGTTGACTTAGCTGAAGCTTTTGTTAACGGGAGTGTCATTGCATATAAAGCTGTTATTCGGCCGGTTGAAGGAACGATTTTAACAGTGATACGTGAATCAAGTAACGTTATGTTAAATAACGTTAACCGTGATACGACAGTTATTAAAGCGTTCAATATACTAATTAATGAAGCTCGTGAATCACTTAAAAGAACACCTGAACTTTTACCGATTTTAAAAGAAGTCGGTGTTGTTGATAGTGGTGGATTTGGCCTTGTTATAATTCTTGAGGGGATGGAAAAAGCCCTTCATGGTGAAGTTGTTGAAAAATCACTTGCAACCGTTGAATCTAAACAACCAGTTGCCTTTCCTCAACACGTTGATTTTAAAGGTGAAAAAGTTGATGAAGAATTTGGTTATTGTACCGAATTTATTTTACGTTTAGGACCCGAAGAAGTAAAAAAACCATTCGTCGAAAAACGTTTTACGAGTGTAATTGGTAGTCGTGGTGATTCTTTAGTTGTCGTTCGTGATGATGATATTGTAAAAGTTCACGTTCATACACTTGAGCCGGGCTCAGTTTTAAATTACGCTCAAAATTTTGGTGAATTTGTGACATTAAAAATCGAAAACATGACCGAACAACATTCTAATTTAGATTTAGATCATAACCATCATCACCACCATAATGAACTTCCACAAGAAGAAAAAAATAATGGGCCTTTAAAAGATTATGCACTTATTGCTGTTAGTTTTGGTGAAGGACTTAATCAAATGTTTTATGATGTTGGTGTTGACTATATTGTTAGTGGTGGACAAACGATGAATCCTTCGACCGAAGATTTTATTACTGCAATTAAAAAAGTTCACGCTAAACAAGTTTATATTTTGCCAAATAATTCTAATATCGTCATGACCGCTTCTCAAGCTTGTGATGTTATTAGCGATGATATTGTCGCTCGTGTTGTTCCTAGTAAAACTATTCCTCAAGGCTTAATTGCGGCGATGATGTTTAATCCTGATTTAGATCCTGAAGAAAACTTTAATGAAATGAAAGCGTCATTAAAAAACGTCGTTAGTGGTTCAATAACATATGCGATTAAGGATACTGATATTGAAGGAATTCACGTTACAAAAGGATATTATATGGGCTTTAAAAACAAATCTTTAGTTATTTGTGTTAAAGAAAAAATTGAAGCTTTATATAATCTTATTGAAACGATGGTTGATGAAGAAACACAAATTTTAACAATCATCATCGGCGAAGATATTTCGACTAAAGAAGAAGAAAAAATCATCGCCCATTTAACAGATAAATATCAAGATTTTGATATCGATATTAAACGCGGCGACCAACCAATTTATTCGTTTTTAATTGGTGTTGAATAAATTAATATTTCGCCTTTACATATTACTTAACTTATTACTTTATATATGAATAAATTTTACTTTTCAAAATCACAAAGAATTAATCTTGCTTTAGATAAAATGGGCATCTCTTCTTTTAATGATTTGTTATTACATTTACCGCGAAAATACGAAAGTTTTATGCCGACGCGTGAATATAATTTAGAACATAAAGAACGTGTCGTTTTTCATGGATTTATTGCTGGTGAATTTGTTTCGACAAGGTTTAACAAAGTCCAACTGACACGTTTTACTTTTACAACATTAAATGGTAATTCATTTCAAGTAGAGGCGTGGAATCGTCAATATTTAATTCATCTTAAAAAAGACGAAACGCCATTTACTTTAGTTGCATATTATGATTATTTTAAAAACAAATTAACGCTGCTTTCTTTAACAAAAGGCGTAATTGAAAAAGATGATTATCTAAGACCAATTTATTCTTTACCAATGGCGTTATCTAACTTTGAATATATCCGTTTAGTTGAACGAGCTTTTTTAAAAAAAGAAGATGAAATAGAAACTATTATTCCAACTAATTTAGTAGAAAAATATAAATTAATTTCAAAAGAAGAAGCTTTAAAATTACTTCATCGACCAAAATCAAATGATGATATCCATCAAGGCTTACGCGTCTTAAAATATGAAGAATGTTTGCTGTTTTCGCTTAAAACACTCGTGATTCGCAAGCAAAATAAGCAATTAATTAAAAACAAGCATCAATTTATTAATCTTGAAAAAGTTAAGCAGTTTATTAATTCTTTACCATTTACTTTAACAAATGATCAAAAAACCTCTCTTAATGAAATCTTAAAAGATATGAATGAACAATCATTAATGTATCGACTTCTTCAAGGTGATGTTGGCACTGGTAAAACACTCGTTAGTTTAATTGCAATGTATGCTAATTTTTTAAGAAATGATCAAGCGGCTTTAATGGCCCCGACGGATGCTTTAGCGCGTCAACATTTTAAAACACTAAGAAAATTATTTGAAAAAACAAATGTTCGTATTGCTCTTTTAGTAGGAGCGACACCGAAAAAAGAAGCGTATCAAATTAAGCTTGCTTTAATAAATCATCAAATTGATATTGTCGTTGGGACACATGCACTTTTTTCAAGTGACGTAACTTTTTCTTCGCTTGGTTTAGCAATAATTGACGAGCAACATCGCTTCGGAGTTAACCAAAGATTACTCCTTGCTTCTAAGGGGGAACATGCTGATTTATTACTTATGTCTGCCACACCAATTCCGCGAACACTTGCCTTAACTTTATATGGTGATTTAGACGTTTCAACATTGAATGAATTTCCTTTTCAAAAGCGAAATATTGTCACAAAAATTATTAAAGAAAATGACCAACTTTTGTTTCAAACAATTAAAGAAGAAATCGCTAAAGACAAACGAATTTTTGTTGTCGCTCCAGTTATTGATGAAGGCCTTAATATTATTTCTGTTAATGAGCTTTTTGAAAAATTTAAATTGCTCTTCCCTCAGCAAGTTTCTTTACTACACGGGCAAATGAATATTGATGAAAAAACACTTGCCTTAAGTGACTTTCAAAGTGGGCGTACATCAATTATTGTTTCAACGAGTGTCATTGAAGTTGGTCTAGATATTAAAGAAGCGTCAACGATGATTATTTATAATCCTACTTCTTTTGGTTTAGCAAGCTTGCACCAATTAAGAGGAAGAATTGGACGTGATGGTAATTTAGGTTATTGTTATTTAATTTATAGCGGTGATGATGAAGACGATTTAGATAAATTAAACGTCTTAGTAAAATCAGAAGATGGGTTTTTTATTGCTGAAGAAGATTTACGAAGAAGAGGGCCGGGCGAACTAAGTGGCTTACGACAATCTGGTATTGCTAATTTTGAATTCGTTAACTTAGTTGATGACTTTAAGATGTTTATGTACGCTCGTAAAGACGCTGAAAATATTATTGAAAATAAAGATGAAAAACATAATATTTCGATCGTAAAAAAAGCTTTAGAAGAAATCTCCTTAGCAAAATTTAGTAATGTGTAAAATATAAAATTTTTCTTTTTATAAAGAAAATGATAAAATTAATAAAATAAGAAGGTGAAAAATATGGTAAAAATTATTGTTGATATGATGGGTGGTGATCTTGGCGTTAAGGAAAACGTTGAAGGTGTTTTAAATTTTTTAAAAAAACATGATGACGCTGAATTATTTGCCGTTGGTCGAAAAGATGATTTAGAAAAATTAAATGGCTTAGCGAAGATTGTTGAAGCAAAAGACATTTTAAAAATGGACGCAACTGTTTTAGAAGCAGTTCGAGCGAAAACAACTTCTTTGCATGTTGCTATTAATCATTCACTTGAAGTTGATGCTGATGCGATAGTTTCTAGTGGTAGTACGGCTGCTTATTTAGGTCTTTCTTCTTTAAAATTTAAAAATTTAGAAAGTATTTTAAGACCTGCCCTTGTGGCACCTTTTCCAACGAAAATTAAAAATAAGCAAGTTGTTATTTTAGATATCGGTGCGAACAACGAAAACAATGCTCAACAACTCGCTCAATTTGCTTTAATGGGAAAACTTTATGCTCAACATGTTTTAAATATTCTTGAGCCGAAAATTTTTCTTTTATCAAATGGCACAGAAGAAGATAAAGGTTCGCCTCTTATAAAAGATGCTTATCAAATTCTTAAAAAGAATGAACCTTGCTTTCAAGGTAATATTGAAGCTCGCGATGCACTTGATGGCGTGGCTGATGTTATTGTAACTGATGGTTACACTGGCAATGTCTTTTTAAAAGGAACCGAAGGTGTTGCAAAATTAATGTCGGATTTTATAAAAGGTGCTTTTAAACGCAATTTCTTTTCTAAAATTGGATATTTACTCAGTAAAAAAGGTTTTGATGAATTTTCTAAGACAATGAATTATAAAAATACTGGTGGAGCAATGTTACTTGGATTAAAAAAAGTCGCTGTGAAAGCCCATGGCTCAAGCGACGCCCAAGCCTTTAGTAGTGCTTTAGAAGTAGCTTATCGTTTAGGTAAAGCACAAATACCTTCACTAATAGAAAAGAGTTTAAAAACAAATGAAGAAAATAAATGATTTATTACGGTTTTTACGAATCAAACCAAAAAAGATTCGTTTATATGAATTAGCTTTTACGCATCCATCTTATAATTTGGATGCTGGTAGCACTCATGAAGATTACGAACGATTAGAGTTTTTAGGTGATGCAGTTATTGGCTTGGTTGTTGCTGAACTTGCTTATACATTACATCCTGAAGAAAACCAAGGATTTTTAACACGTTTACGTTCAACACTTGTTAATACAAAAGCTTTGGCTAATTATGCACGCCTCTTCCATTTATCAAATTATGTTATTGTTGGTAATAGTTTTACAGGCGATATTTTGCGAAGTGATAAAATTTTAGAAAACGTCTTCGAAGCTTTTGTTGGAGCATTATATTTAGATTTAGGTTTTAAAAAAGCTAAGCGTTTTATTGAAAATGTTTTTTATGAAGATATTCAAAATTTTACTGTTGAAGCAATTTTAGATTATAAATCAAAACTTCTAGAATTTGCCGCGAAAAAATATAAAGAAACTTTAAGTTTTCGTCTAGTAAGAAGGAGCGGGCCAGACCACTCACCACACTTTGAAGTTGATGTCGTTTTAGGAGGCAAAAAAGTTTTAGGAAAAGGCTTCGGGACTTCAAAAAAAGCCGCTGAACAAGAAGCTTCAAAAAACGCTTTAAAGAAAATAGAAAGAAAAAAATAAAATGGGTTTATTTTCGTTTTTAAAAAAGAAGTTTTCTTCACGCGATGATGAAACGAAAAAATATAAAAAAGGATTAAAAAAATCTCATCATAAACTTTCTTCTTCTTTTTTAAATGTTTCTAAAAAATATCCAAAAGCCAACGCTTTATATTTTGAAGAACTTGAAATGATTTTAATTGAGGCGGATATTTCTGTCCCGCTTGTTATAAAAACACTTGATAAATTAAGTAGTGAAGTTCAAAAAAGGAAATTAACTAATACGTATGAAATAAACGAACTTCTAATGGAAGAACTTTTTAATTCTTATCAAGAAAAAAGCGACGATGATTTTTTTGAATTAGATTTTAAAAATAATACACCACAAGTAATTTTAGTTGTTGGCGTTAACGGGGCAGGAAAAACGACTTCGATAGCTAAACTCGCCTCTTTTTATCAAAAACAAGACAAAAAAGTTATGTTAGTTGCTGCTGATACTTTTCGACCTGGCGCTAAAGAACAACTAAACATTTGGGCAAAACGTCTGAAGTGTCAAATTGTGTTTGGAGAAGAAAACGAAGATCCTGCTAGTGTTGCCTATAAAGGAGCTAGGGAAGCGTTAAAAGAAAATGTTGATTTATTAATTGTTGATACGGCTGGACGTTTACAAACTAAAACAAACTTGATGAAAGAACTTAGTAAAATATCTCGCGTTTTAGGACGTGAAATAAATAACGCGCCCCACCAAACTTTTTTAATTATTGACGCAACAACTGGACAAAATGGTATTTTTCAAGCGAAAGCTTTTAAAGAAGCAACAAATATTAGCGGCATTATTATGACAAAAATGGATGGCACCTCTAAAGGCGGAATTCTTTTATCAATTCGTGAAGAGTTAGGAGTGCCAGTTCGTTATATTGGTTTAGGAGAACAATTAGATGATTTTGAATTATTCGACCTCGATAAATATTTATACGGACTTTTAATTGGAGAATAAATGTGAGCGATCGATTAAAAAAATTTACAAATTATATCGAACTATTTGACTTTTATGGTGAACTTTTAACTATTCACCAACAAAACATTATGAATGATTATTATCTTTTAAATTTATCTTTAAAGGAAATAAGCGAGATACGCGGTATTTCACGAAACGCCGTTAATGATGCTTTAAAAAAAGCGATTGCAAAATTGGAAGTTTATGAAGAAAAGTTAGGACTTATTAAGTTATTTCAAAAATTGAAAAAAATCGAAGATCCAAAAATAAAGCAGTTAGTTATTGATATAGAAAGCAAAATTAAAAATGGCATTTGAAAATTTAAGCGAAAGATTTTCGCGCTTATTTAAAAAAATTAAAGGTGAAGCACGACTTAGTGAAAAAAACTTAAATGAGGTTTTAAGTGAAATTCGTCTTGCTTTACTTGAAGCAGATGTTAATTATCGTGTCGTTAAAGACTTTTTAGAGCAAGTAAAAACGAAAGCTCTTGGTCAAGACGTCTTAACAAAATTAAATCCATCGCAAACGTTTATTAAAATTGTTCATGATGAAATTGTTAACTTATTAGGTAATGATGATAATGAATTAAAATTTCACGCAAAAAAGCCGAGTGTTATGATGCTTGTCGGTTTACAAGGTTCTGGTAAAACAACGAGTGTTGCTAAACTTGCTTCCTTTTTAAAGACAAAACAAAACAAAAAAGTTTTAATAGCAGCTTGTGATACTTATCGGCCGGCAGCTGTTGAACAACTTGAACAATTAGCAAAAAAAATTAATGTCGATCTTGTTTTTGAATATGAAAATGTAACGCCTTTAGTTATTGCCGAGCGAGCACTTAAAAAAGCGTATAACGATCATTATGATGTTTTACTCATTGATACGGCCGGTCGCCTTCATATTGATGAAGACTTAATGGATGAATTAATTGAGCTAGAAAAAATTTGTGAACCAATTGAAACTTTACTTGTTTTTGATGCAATGAGTGGACAAGACGTTGCTAACGTTGCTTTAAGTTTTCAAAAAACAATTAAAATTACAGGCGCTTTAATGTCAAAAACAGATGGTGATGCTCGAGGTGGGGCCGCGCTTTCAATTCGCCATCTGACGAATATCCCAATTAAATTTACTGGAATAGGTGAAAAAATTAATGATTTAGATCAATTTTATCCCGAGCGAAGTGCCGATTTAATTTTAGGAATGGGCGATGTTGTTTCTCTTGTGGAAAAAGTCCAAGACGAAATTGATGAAAAAGACATGCAAAAAACGGTTAATAAAATAATGTCTGGTCGTTTTGATTTAACTGATATGCTCACACAAATGCGACAAGTTCAAAAATTAGGATCTTTAGGCGGATTAATGCGTCTAATTCCCGGTATGCCAAAGTTAACTAGCGAACAACAAGAACAAGCCGAAAAAGAAATGAAACTTTTTGAAGCTATTTATAATTCGATGACGCCTGAAGAAAGAATTTATCCAGAAATTTTAAGAAACTCACGTAAAGTTCGAATTGCTAATGGCAGTGGAACATCTAATGCTGATATTAATCGCGTTATTAAAAAATATGAGAAAACGAAAGAAATGATGCAAAAGATGGGTCATTTCACAAAGAATAATAAAAAGCCACCTTTCGGCGGCTTCCCTTTTTAAGTTATTTTTTCTTAATAAACTTATGTCCTTTTTCAAGAGCCTTTTTTTCCCAAGCGGGCATTTTTTCATTTTCAAGTTCTTTTAAAAGTAATAAGTCTTCTTTTGATAATTTTAGTTTTTTAAATAAATCTGGACGATGTGTTTTCGTTATTAAAAGGGCTTGTTTCCGTCGCCACATTTCAATTGCCTGATGGTTACCGCTATATAAAATATCAGGAACCTCGTATCCATCATAATTATAAGGTTCAGTGTATTGGGGATATTCTAATAAATCACTTACAAAAGATTCCTCGATTAATGAAGAAGGTGTAATGACTCCTTCTTGTAGACGGATAATCGCGTCACTAATAACCATTGCACCAAGTTCGCCTCCTGTTAAAACATAATCACCAAGCGAGATCATTTCATCGACATAATGTAAAATTCTTTCATCAATTCCTTCATAATGTCCACAAATGAAAATAAGGTTTTTCTTTGATGCTAATTTTTTAGCCTTTTTTTGATTAAAAATTTTACCTCTTGTTGAAAGTAAAATAACATGTGAACCTTTTTCCTTACTAGCTGTTAAGGCATCAACGATTGGTTGTGTTTTCATAATTAAGCCAGCGCCGCCACCGATGGGCGGTGAGTCAACACGCTGGTGTTTATCAGTCGAAAATGAACGAATATCAACTGTTTCAAAGCTGACATAATTTTGTAAAATGGCGCGTTTAATTATTGAGTTATTTTTAAAACCCGTAAACATTTCTGGGAAAAGAGTTAAGACTTTTATTTTCATACTAATCCTTTAATTTCGTTAATCGTTATAACCTTTTTTTCTAAGTCGACATTTTTAATAAAAAAGTGAACAAAGGGGACAAAAAAAAGTTTATTCGTTTTACTTAAGACGCGTAATGTTTGGTGAGCTGGATGATCTTCGACTTTAATAACTTTACCGAGTAACTCATTAGATTCATTAACGACTTTGCAATTAACTAAATCATCATAATAAAAAGAACCAGTTTTTTCGATCGTTCGATCTTTTTTACTCACGATTAAATAATTTAAAAAAGGTAAGACACTTTCAATCGTGTCCAAACCTTTGAATTTTAAAATATAAAGATGACGATGCAAACGAACTTTTTCAATTGTTGTTTTAACTAAATCGTTATCTAACTCATTCAAAAGTTCGATTTCTTTGCCACTTTTAAAACGCTTTAAAGGAAAATCAGTTAAACTTATAACTTTTACCTCACCATTTAAACCAATCGCTTTAACGATTTTACCAATCGCAACTTTTTCCATTTTTATTCATTTTCTTCGTTCGAAAAAGACTCAAATTTTAAATGAATACGTTTTTTATCTTTTTTACCAGCAATTGAAACAACTTCACGAATCGCGTTTGCAATAATACCTCTACGCCCAATTAAACGACGTGTATCATCATTTTCGGAGACGATTAAGTAAACTAATTCTTTAGGCGAATTAGCAGGTAACTCGCGAATCATTATAATATCTTTATGTTCAACGAGTGGTTCAATAATTGAGCGAATAATTAATTCGTAATCCACTTATTTACTTCCTTTAGCTTTAATTTTTGTTTCACTAAATTTTTGCATAATACCTTTTTTTGTAAAAAGGGTTTTAATTGTGTCGCTTGGTGTAGCGCCTTCGGCAAGCCATTTAAGAGCAAGTTCTTCATTAATAACTGCCTCTTCTAAACTCTTAGAAGGGTCATAATATCCGATTTGTTCAATAAAGCGGCCATCGCGAGCTACACGTGAATCAGCAACAACAATGCGAAAGAAAGGGTCTTTGTGACGTCCCATTCTTGTTAATCTTATTTTAACTGCCATATTATATTTCTCCTTTGCAAAATAATTTTAATTTCTTTTGATAATGGTGTCAAGTAGAAATGCTTAACACCAATAAAAAATTTATTTATGGACAACCAAATTTTAATTTGGTATATTTATTTGGCGTTTATTATTACGCAACTGACGGTCCGCTATACAATTTTATATGAACGTCTTTAATAAAAACTTGTTAAAAGGAGGACAAATTATGAATTCCAATCTCATTAATGAAATTACAGCTTCTCAACTCCGCAAAGACCTCATTAATTTTAGTAGCGGTGATACTGTTCGTGTTTTTGTACGTATTATCGAAAACAAAAAAGAAAGACTTCAAGCTTTTGAAGGTGTTGTTTTAGTAAGACGTGGTGCAGGTATTAGTGAAACGTTTACTGTTAGAAAAATTTCTTCAGGTATTGGTGTTGAAAGGACTTTCTTTTTACATTCACCTGCAATTGCTCGGATTGAATTAGTAAAACGTGGACGTGTTCGTCGCAATTACATTAGCTATCTTCGTAAGCTTTCTGGTAAAAAAGCACGCATTAAAGAAATCTTATAGTTTGGTTTTTTATAAGTTTTAAATATAACTTTGTTTTAGTTATTTTTAAGGCAAAAGGTTAAGACTAATGGTTGATAATTATACAGAATTTGCACAGAAGAAAAAATTAGAAAAACGGATACGACAAGAAACAAAAGCGACAAGTCGTGTCCTTTCTAAAATTTTAACGTTCTTTTTTTCTTTAACTTTTGTTGTTGCTCTTCTTTTAGGCAGTGCAATTATTTTTCATAATATTTATTTCCAATCATTTTTTGTTAATGGTCAATCAATGTATCCAACATTAAATGGTAATGCAACTTATAGTGATGGGACGCTAATCGGGGCAAAGCAAAGTCGAGGCGATAATGGCAATATCGTTGAATATGGCATTATGGATATGCATCAAAAAGCAATTGATAAAATAAATCGTTTTGATATTATTATCGTTTCATATAGTGAATTTGATTCAAAAGATAAAATAAAACGTGTTATTGCTTTACCAGGTGAAGAATTTTATTTTGTTGCAACTAGCCCTAATCAAAAAACAAACGGCGATTTATATGTACGCAATAATAGTGGTGATGACTTTACTTTTATTCCGCAAAACTTCGGTGATGAAGATATTTTACGTTCTCGCTCTTATGTAGGAAGTCATATCCCTAATAAAAATAACCCAAAAACATTACAAGAAGATGAATATTATGTCCTTGGTGATAATCGTTCTGATAGTAACGATTCGGCTTCAGTTGGACCTATTGTATATAAAAATATTAAAGGCGTCGCCTTAGCTGTTGAAGGAACGTGCACACTTGTTTGTCAAAACGGTGTTTGTGTCGCTGAACAAATTCATTTTCATTGGCCACGTTCTTTAAAGTGGAAAAATGTCTAATATCCATTGGTATCCTGGTCATATGAAACGTGCGATGCGCGAACTTTTAGCAAAGCTTAAACTCGTTGATTTTGTGATTGAACTCCGTGATGCGCGAGCATTAATTAGTTCTGCTAATGATGATTTTTTAAAAGTTCACGCTTTACAAATTAAACGAATTGTCGTTATTACAAAAGCCGATTTAGCTAATGAAGATGAAACTAAAAAATGGGAAGAGTATTATAAACAAGAACGTGAAAACTATTTAATTTTAAATTTATTAAAAGAACATGATATTCAAAAATTAATTAAAGAAATAAATAAGCTTCATTATAACAAAGTGAAAAGCGATGTGAAAAAAGGAATGTTACCACAGCCGATTCGTTTAATGATTATTGGGATGCCGAATGTTGGCAAATCGACATTAATTAATAAACTTAGTAAGAAAAAATCTGCACAAACAGAAAAACGTCCCGGGAAAACAAAAGCTCAACAATGGATTAAAGTGAACCAGCAATTCGAATTACTTGATACCCCTGGTATTTTACCGACAAAGTACGATATGAAGCAGCAAGCTATCAATTTGGCGCTTTTAGGGATGATTAAAGAACAAATCTTACCTAAAGAAAACCTCGCCTTAGAAATAATTGCATATTTTCGTGAAAATGAGGCGACAAGATTTTTACAATTTTATAAAGTTGGTGAAACTATTTTTGAAAAAACAAACGAAGAAATCTTGCATCACTTAGCTTCATTAGGTAGTTTACAAAAAGGTGGGCTTATTAATTTAGACCGTCTTTCAACACAACTTCTTAGTCATTTTCGCCAAGGTAAATTTGGGCCAGTGACTTTAGAAAAAGTTAGTTTATGAAAAACTTTTTAGAAAAAGATTATTATTCTGATGAAGTTTTATATATTGTCGGTGTTGATGAAGCAGGACGAGGTCCTTTAGCCGGTCCACTCGTCGCGTGCGCGCTCATACTAAAGAAAGATTATAATAACGAACTAATTAACGATTCAAAAAAGCTAAGTGAAAAAATACGTCTTCTACTATTTGATGAAATCTTAGAAAACTCTCACGCCTATTATATTAGTGTCATCGATCCTAAAACAATTGATGAGATTAATATTTTAAATGCGACTAAAAAGGCAATGCAAGAAGCTTTAAGTAATTTAAATCACCGAATCGATTTAATCTTTACCGATGCCGTTAAATTAGATAATTTCGATGTGCCACTTTATCCAATTGTTAAAGGTGATCAAAAAGTTAAAGCAATTGCTGCGGCAAGTATTATTGCCAAAGTTACACGCGATAATTTAATGTTTGAACTACATAAACAATATCCTTTATATCGTTTTGATTTGCATAAAGGCTACCCAACTAAATTACATCTTCAACTTTTAAAAAAATATGGACCAATAAAAAATATCCATCGTTTTTCTTATAAACCAATTCGTCGATTAAATAAACTTAGTCTTTTTGAAAATAATTAGTTTTCTTTTTCTTATATATTAATAAGGAGGAGAGCTAATGCAAGGTCGAGATATTTTAATTTATTTATCGCTTAAATATGAAGGTGATTGGGATAATATTTATCAAGCCATTAAGCGAAAAGAACCAATCAACTCACATTTATACAAAGAACTCATAACGACTTTAAAAAGTGAAGCCGTAACAATTATTGATCCATATTATCCTGAACATTTAAAACAATGTTACAAGCCGCCATTTGTAATTTATTATTACGGTGATTTTTCTCTTCTTGATAAAATAAATAGCGTTGTGGCAATTGTCGGCTCACGTAAAGCAAGCGATTATGGTAAAAAAATGACGCGACTAATTGTTAGTGACTTAGCTAAAAAAATGATTATTTTATCAGGTTTAGCTCGTGGCATTGATGCAACAGCCCATGAAAGTG
Organism: Erysipelotrichia bacterium; assembly: GCA_012522695.1. Taxonomy (GTDB): domain Bacteria; phylum Bacillota_I; class Bacilli_A; order RFN20; family CAG-826; genus UBA1424. The sequence goes on along the minus strand of JAAYJX010000017.1, from coordinate 444 downwards.
CGATTAATATAAATGGTAAAACGATTGCCATTTTAGGTTCAGGAATAGATTATTGTTACCCAAAAGAAAATAAACAACTATATGACTTAATTAAAAAAGATCATTTATTAATTAGTGAATATCCTAATAGTTGTTCACCAAAACAAAAAAACTTCCCCTTTCGCAACCGTCTAATTGCTATATTATCTAAATCCTTAATTGTTACAGAGGCAGGCATTAATTCTGGCACTTTAATTACTGTTAGTCATGCCTTATCTTATGGACGCGATATTTGTTGTGTCCCTTACCCGGCTGACCTTTATTCAGCGTGCAACAGCTTAATTAAACAAGGAGCAAAATTAGTTGAAAACGCTCGTGATGTTTATGAAGAAATGGGAATAGTAGAAGACGATAGTAATTGTGAATCTAATCTAAAAATAAATTAATTAAGTTAAAGAAAATTAC
>JAAYJX010000140.1 GCA_012522695.1 Erysipelotrichia bacterium | reverse complement strand
GATGTTATATCTTCATTAGAAGCGCAGAAAGGGCATATTTTTAATCAAGCAAATGATGAATTTAAAATTCTTTCACAATACACTATTTTACTTAAAAGATATGAAGAATATTTTTTTGAAGCTAAAAAACTTTTAACAAAAGATCATAAATTTTTAAATTTAGCCGCTAAAGAAAAAACAATTTCTTTAATTAATGATCTAATTTTAATAAATGAATATGTTCAAAATCTCTTTAATTCGCATTTTTCAGATGAACATAGTTTTTTAGAACAAGTAAGTAATAATCTTAATATGCTTGAAGACCTTTTAAATACTAATGAGCAAGTTGCAATTATTAGTAGTGATCAAGTATTACCTGTTGCTATTTTAGAAAAAGAAGTAATTAGCAATAAAATAAAACAATATCGTTTTCAATTAACACTTTCAATCTTACAATTTGTTTTTGGTATTGGGGCGCTTATTTCATTTATTTTAATGTCTAAGCATGCTGAAACAAATCCTTTTCCAAGTTTAATATCAGCTGGTGTTTTTATCTTATTAATTTTTATTATTCATTACGGCCGTAAAATTTATAAAAAACGAGTTTAAATAATCTTTTTTCTTTCTAAGAAAGCAATAAATTGTTTAATAGCTTTACCACGATGAGAAAGGGTGCTTTTTTCTTTTAAAGTTAATTCAGCAAAAGTTTTTTGATAAGGACGATGAAAGAAGATTGGATCATAACCAAAACCGTCTCCTCCTCTTTCTTCATAACATATTTCACCTTTTGCAAAATCGTTAAAAGTAATAATGTCTTTTTCTAAATTAGCAATAGCTATTGAAATTTTAAATTTAGCACGTCTATTTCTTTTTCCTTTAAGTTTTTTTAAAAGCTCGAAATTAGCGTCTTCTTGCTTATTAAATTGTGCTGCAAAACGAGAAGATAATAGTCCTGGAAATTTTTTTAGTGCCGATATTTCTAAGCCCGAGTCGTCTGCTAATACTATTAAATTAGTTAAAGAAGCAATGCCTTGTGCTTTTAAAATGGCGTTTTCTATGTAAGTTTTGCCATTTTCAATTACATCATTTTTAATATCTAAATCTTTTAAAGATAATACTTCGATCTTTGTGTTTTTAAATAAAAAACGGTACTCGTTTAGTTTATGTTTATTGTTTGTTGCGACAAGTATTTGCATAAACTACATTATACACGAATGAATATTAACACTAAAATATTAGTTCATATTAATAAATAATTATTAAATCACCGAAATAGTGTTTATAATTAATGTAGAGATTATATTTTTCTATTAGGGGAGGTAGTCTTATGATTAAAAAACGTCATCTTGCAATTATTTTATTAAGTGTTTTTACTTTTTCCTTTTTAAGTAGTTGTGATAAAAAAGGTAATGAATTAATTTCAACAGCCAAAATACATAGCGTTGGTTCACAAAAGAAACTAACTTCTTTGTTAAAGGACGCTAAAACATTAGAAGATAAAAGAAATAGTGACACCTTAACCGATAGCACGAGTATGGATGTGGCGATGCCTGGAGAACCTGGAGAAAGCGATAATAATAGTTATGGCGAAGAGGCCCGTGATTATGTTGATACAAATGAACAAGTCGAGGGCGTTAAAGAAGCGGATATTATTAAAACCGATGGATATAAAATTTATTATGCCCCCCGATATCATAATATTATCCGTGTTGTCGATGTTTTAAATAATTACGATGTAAGTTTAGAGCAAACTATTAATTTAAAAGATGTTTATGTTGATGCTTTTTATTTACTAGATAACTATTTAGTCGTTATTGGTTATCGCTATGTCGAAATAAGTTATAGTGGTGAAACATCCCCCGATCATCCTGGTGATCAAAGTCCAGAAGAAGAAGATAAAGATGAAGTCGTGAATATGAGATATATGTGGTATTCACCAACTGGAACTATTTTACTTATTAACCGTGATACGTTAGAAATTGATTATGAACTAACAAACGATTCATACTTTATTGAACATCGTTTAATAGATGAAACATTATTTTTAATTACTCATAAACATGTTTCTTATGATAAAAATGTTTTAGAGCAAAGACCAACTTACGAAGTAACAATTGGTAGTAATAAAGAAAAACATTTTGTTGATTATAGTGATTTATATTACTTTGATGAATCTCCTACATATAGTATTAATGTTGTTGCTAGTTTAAAAATCTTAGATGATGTTACGAAAATGGAATTTAATGTTAAAGGATATTTAGGTTCTTATGCAAGTTATAAAAACTTATATGTTAATCGTGACAATCTTTATATTATGGAATCAATTTATCATTATGGAAATAATCGTTCTTATACAACGTCTTTAATTTCTCAGCATTCTCTTGATGTTGAAAAGGCAACAACAAGTTATGTTGCTTCTTCGTTTGTTATCGGCGGTATGCTTAATCAATTTTCAATGGATGAATATGATGGCTATTTACGTCTAGCGACAACAAATCGCAAGTGGGAGTGGTCAAACATTACAAACGTTTCTAGTTCAGAAGTAACTAATTATTTGTTTATTTTAAAGGTAGATGAAAGTAAATATACTTTTGATTTAATTGGCTACATAAAAGAAGGTTTAGGCAAACCTAATGAAGAAATTAAATCTGTTCGTTTTAATGAAGATGTTGCTTATATCGTTACCTTTTTTAATGTCGATCCTTTATATGTTATTGATTTAAGTGATCCGAGTAAACCAACGATTGTTGATGAAATATTTCAATTAGGTTATGACTTATATCAACATCCTTGGGGCGAAGGATTTCTTTTAGGTCTTGGCTATGACGCTGATGAAAACGGAATTGTTACAACGATGAAATTATCAGCTTATAAAGTTGTTTTAGGTGAAAGCGAAATTTTACAAACAAGTCTTTTACAAACTAGTAACAAAGTTGGACCTAATACTTGGTCGTACAATTATAGTGAAGGATTATATAACCATCGTGCACTTTTAGTAAGTGTTGATAAAGGCTATTTTGGCTTTAGTGTTAATGCAAGCGAATACGGACAAGAAAGCAACGGTAATTACTATTTTAGTTATCATGCTTACTATTATTTGTTTAAAATTGATTTTTCTTTAGACACGCCAATATCTGAGCCAATCGTTATTGAACACCCAAATAATGATAATGACTATTACATTAACGTTGACCGCGGTGTAGCAATTGATAACTATCTTTATACTTTTTCAAATAAAATGGTCATTACTTATTCATTCTTAAATGAAAGGATAAGTGGAGAGCCTTTAATATTTTAGTTTTCGATGAAGATTTACTTACTTAAAAATTCGCTTAATAGGTTAAAATCTTCTATAATTTAAGAGAGGAAAATAAAAAAATATGGTCAAAAAAAGCATTAAAAAATGGCAAGATTATACTTTTTTAGATTCCACCTTAAAAGAAGAATTAAATAAATTAGACGAGAAAAGTTTATATGATGCTTTTGCTAAAGATATTTCTTTTGGTACGGGCGGGATACGCGGCATTATGGGAGTTGGGATAAATCGGATTAATATTTATACAATTCGCAAAGCTACTTTTGGTTTTGCCTCATATTTAAAAAAACATTTTGTTAATCGACCATATAGTTTGCAAAACGTTGTTATTTCTTACGATACTAGGCAAAACTCATATTTATTTGCAAAGGAGACCGCACGCGTCTTAGCTAGTCAAAACTTTCATGTTTATTTATTTAAAGAACCTCGGCCAACGCCACAGCTTTCTTTTGCTGTTAGATATTTAAAGGCAGTTGGAGGCATAATTATTACTGCTAGTCATAATCCTCCAAATTATAATGGCTATAAAGTTTATGATGAAAATGGTTGTCAGCTCGTTCCTCATAAAGCTGATTTAGTAAGTGAAGAAATAAATTTAATTGAAGACCTCTTTAGTATTCAAGTCGATGACTTTGAAACTTATTTAAGACGAGGATCAATTACCATTTTAGAAAAATATTTTGATGAAAATTATTTAACTGCTGTCCGTTTTGCGAGCGTGCAAAGAGTAAGGAAAGAAAATTTTAAAATTGTTTATACGCCTTTACATGGAACAGGTAATGCTTTTGGTGAATCATTATTAAGTGGTCTTGGCTATGATGTTTATAGTGTCAAAGAACAAATGGAACCTGATCATATGTTTTCAACTGTTACTTCACCAAATCCTGAAGACCCTAAAGCATTTAAACTTGCTGTCGAGCTCGCTCAAAAAGTCAAAGCCCAATTAATTCTTGCGACTGATCCTGATGCTGATCGTTGTGGAGCGGCCGTTTTAGTTAAAGATGAATATTATTTTTTAAGTGGTAATGAAATTGCCGTTTTGATTTTAGATTACTTAATTAAATTTGCAACGCGAATTCGTGAGTCCGTTTTTATTTCAACAATTGTTACGACTGATTTAGTTTTTAAAATGGCCGAAGAAAATAATTTAGAAATAATTAAAACATTAACTGGTTTTAAGTTTATTGGCGAACAAATTGAATTAATTAAAAAACAAAGGAAAGATTTTTTCTTTGGTTGTGAAGAATCTTTTGGTTATTTAGTTAGTGATTTAGTTCGTGATAAAGATGCTTTTCAGGCTTGTTTAATTATTAGCGAATTAACCGCTTATTATCATGAACAAAACTTAACTCTTATTGATGTATTAAAGCTAATTTATGAAAAGTATGGATATTATCAAGAAACACTCATTAATGTTAATGTTAGTGGTGTAGACGGTTTAAATAGCCTTAACCATTTTATGGAGTCCTTACGAAAAGATAAATTAGTAAATCTTGGTGATGATCAAGTTCTTATTTTAGAAGATTATTTAAAACAAATTAAAATATTTGACGATGGTCGTATTGAAAAAATAACTCTCCCACCAAGCGATGTTTTAAAATACGTTTTTAGTAACGGATGGATTGTTTTTCGCCCATCTGGGACAGAACCAAAACTCAAAGTCTATTTATCAAGTTTTAATAAAACAGAGCAAAAAGCTAAGCTTTTACTAGAAAAGCGTGTTGATGCGGCGAATAAACTTTTAAGAAAATATAATTTAATTAAATAATGAACATTAAGCTACCACATATTTTGAAACTAAAACCTCACTTTGAAGAAACGCTTTGGGGTGGAAATAATTTAAAAAAAGAATTTAACTTTAAAGTTGAAACAAATCAACTCGGTGAAGTATGGCTTATTTCAGCCCACCCTAGTGGTGAATCACGTCTTATAAACACATATTTTAAAAGTAAAACTTTAAGTTATGTGTATCAAAATTATAAGCAACTATTTAGTAATGAGCGCGGCAGTAAGTTTCCACTTTTAGTTAAGTTTATTGACGCTAAAAAGGATTTAAGTGTTCAAGTTCATCCTAACGACGAATATGCCTTAAAACACGAAAAACAAAAAGGAAAATCTGAAGCATGGATTATTTTAAACAAAGCTCCTAACACACGGATTTTAATTGGTCATAATGCTAAAACAAAAGAAGAATTAACTTCTTTAATTAATAAGAAAAATTGGGATGAACTTTTAACTTACCGCGAACTTAATAAACATGAAATTATTAATATTCCTAGTGGAACAGTTCACGCTATTTGTGAAGGGACAACGCTTTTAGAAATTCAACAATCTTCAGACGTTACTTATCGTCTTTATGATTATGACCGTCTTGATAAAAATAATAACTTAAGGCCCCTTCATTTAGAAAAAGCGATTGACGTTATTAATGTTCCGCATGAACATGAAAAAATTCAATATTTACCAACTAAGCAAAATTACAATGAAATTCATAAACTTTTACTAACAAAATATTTTTCAATTTCTTCTTTAAAAGTTAACGAAAAATATCGTTTTATTAATAATAAAAGCAAATATTACTTAGTTGTTATTTTAGATGGTGTAGGTAAAATAGCGCAATTTAAAGCAAAAAAAGGCGATAGTTTTATTGTCACCTCTTTAAGTAAAACAGTGCTGTTTCAAGGCGACCTTAATTTAATTATTGCTAAACCTGAATAAATAATTTTAAATACTAACTCTTAAAATTCAATAATTGAATGTTTAAGACCGCTAATTGGTTCAATTACATCAACAATATTTTCCTCTGAATTTACAAAATAAGCAATATTTTTTGTTGGACTTATTTCGACTCTTAGTGATGTATAAACATTTTTAATTTTCGAATTAGGTTCAAGTTGTTCAAGGGCATGTTTTGAAGTAACAAACTCGGGGAAATTTGCTCCTGTTCCCTTGGAAAAATGTTTTTGATCTATTCCTTCCGCAACAACTAAGTCACCAGAAGGTAAGTCATGTAAATAATATAAATTATGAAAATGGCCAGCAAAACTCGCATCAATTTGCATATCATTTAAAAGATTAACTAATTGCGTTTTTTCTTCTTCTAGAAAAAGTCCGTTTGTATCCTTATTAATAAACGAGAGGGGTTGATGGCTTATGACATAACGATAAGCATAAGATTGCCACATATATTTATGGTCAACATCATCTTTAATTTTTTCTAACCAGCTAATTTGTTTTCGCCGATAAGCACTATAATTAGCCGTGCCATAAAACTCCCACCAATCATCATTATGATCTTCGGCTAGATCAAGAACGATAATAAAAATTTCACCCAAAGTAACAGTAAAATAAAAATCATTATTTTTACTACCAACAGCATTTGCTAATTCATCACGATGTAAACCTTTTGTTTCATGATTACCGCGATTATAAATAACAGGAATTTCGCCATTACTTGCTTCATAGGCACATTGATTAATAAAAGAGATGTTCCATTTTGTTTCAAGGAAAGAAGAAATATCGCCGGCTAAAACAATAAAATCAAGTTCTTCCCATTCGTATTTTATCGAAGCAATACGTGATTTCTTTTTATCATGAAAATCACTACCCACATGAAACTTAAATGGACCGCCAGTTGGATCAACACCTCTAAATGTACTAGCATGAGTAATCGTCCGGCCTTTAACACCATTGTATGGTCCGCGATATAAAATGTTTGTACTAGATACTTCGTATTGTTTTTCAAAATCTAATATTTTCATTGGAACAATTATTTTATGAATTTTTGAACTCGATTTAATCGTGCCAGAAGATGTATCGTAATAAATACTATCACCAACTTTAACTTCAGCCGTTGCTAAACGAGACGTTTCAAAGACAATTTGATATTCATCTTCAACCGCGTAAACAACAGGCTTTGTAACAAAATACATAACGCCCAAATCCAAAACTTTAAAAAGACTAACACAAATAGTTAAAACAAGAAGCCCGGTATGAAAACGAACTTTTGACTTTTTGTGCTCTGGTTTTTTTATCATATAAAAGATGGCATAAATAATTGCATATAAAGTTAAGAAAACAAAAATAATGCGAGCGAAATTAATAGCAAAATAGATCATATAATCTAATGTTTCATAAAACATATAAAGAAAAAGAAACACAAAAAGAAGACTAATAACTAGCGAAGATATCCATAGACCAAGCTTCTTAATTAAAAATCTATCAATTAAAGAAATGATAAAAGCCACTAATAGCAAAATAAGAAGAACAAGAATAATCCACATCTTGCCGCCAACAACGTTCATAATTCCGCTCCAAATATAACGAATTGAAAGGAAGGTCGCAAGGTTAAGAACAGTTAATAAAAGAACAAGTCTTTCTTTAAAATTTTTCATAATTTTCTCCTTTGAATGAAAAAATATTTTCTTCTATCTACATTTTATCTTAATTAAATAATATAAATATAGAAAAAAAGAGGCTGTAACCTTAAAAGGTTTTTAAACAGCCTCAATTATTAATAATAGTTATTAATACGCTTTTTCTTTTGCTAAAAAGAATACATCATCGCGCTACCGCCTGTTATAATCCAAGCAGCTAAAACCGCAACTAACAAAGCCCCGACAAAAGCATTACCAGTCTTTTTATACGCATAAGTACAAATAAGAGAAAAGACAATTACTTGAGGAGCAAAAACAATTAAAAGCGACATAAATGGTCCACCAAAAGTCGTGCCAAATAATAAATCAGCACCTGGTCCAATTTGTAAGAAAAAGGGAATATATTCTAGTAAAATAATAAATAAAATTCCTCCAACCATGCATAAGGCATATTTCCACCAAACTTTAAAGAAAGCTTTCACACCTTCTTCGCCCGTGCCAGCAACACGACTAGCAGCAAAAATCCGTGAATTATTTAAAATAAAAAATAAAGCAAAGAATGGTATATAAACAAGGAATTGTAAAAATCTCGCACCATTAAAAGTTTTAAAAAACGGCCAAATAAAGCGCAAATCAAGTTGGAAAACAGCTAATGAAAAAGCAACTTGTAAATACATCCATAAAACACCACCTAAAACAACGAGTGCGGATTTACCAAGTAATGCCCAATCAAACTTATGTCGATAACCTTCTTCATCACGCGCTAAGCCTAAATCTACATAATCTGTATCAAGCGTGCCTTTTTTCTTCTTTCTCATGCGAGGAATAATTGTAAAACCAAGCATAACGAGAATTAAAAATATGTACCACATTAAGAAGCCATTACCAATTGTCATCGTAAAGATTTTTTCAGGAAACGGGAATAAACCATGTCCGAGTTGTGTTAAAAACGGGAAAGTTAGACCAGATATCGCCATTGTTAGTAAAGCACCTTTCCACCAACCCCAACCAGTCTTTTCTTTTTCAGGACGATTAGGAACGCCAGCAAAAACAACTTCAAACCACTTAATGTGTTTAAAAAGCATAATGAAAGTAACTGCTGAAGTAATACCTAAAAGCATTGCTAGTAAAACTAAAACTTCTTTTGTTAAGAAGGCTTGATTTGTTTTACTTCTACTTAAAGAAACGTTAGTTGAAAGTGAAACCCATTCTAAAGTATCAGCAATCGCTTTTTTATCGTGTGTAACTAAACGATGATTAGTTTTATAAAGATTTCTTCTTACAGATGTTCCTAGCTCAAAATCTTTATGAAATGTTTTATTCCATTCAGGTTCTTGACCACTTTCAGGACTTAAAAAGTTAATTGAAGCTTCACCTTGAATAACTTCATCATTATTCGGTCCCTTTTTATAATCTCGGAACATATTAAACTCATCATACTTAGCCGATAAGAGTAAAGGATTATTCCAATAAACATCGCTAACTCCGTCTTCATCAACGTCATAAGCCATTCTTCCTTGATCATCTCTCATCGTTTCAAAAATTTCACCAGCTTGTAAAATTGTTGCTCGAGGCGTAATATCGACTCCTTCTAATAAAGTTCCACACATCGCCGCCGAAACAGCCCATGAAGCCCATGTACCCATTGAATGACCAGTGACGGCCATCTTTGTACCATCAACATAACCTTTAGAAGCAAGCCATAAATAAGCATCAATCCCGCCCATTGAAGCGTCTTTAATATAATTTTCTTTTTCTAAAACATCGCCTGAGTCTGGATCGATTGATTTTGAATATTTGTCAATGAAAAAATCTATATTCGAAAAATTCATCATAATTTTGTAACGATTAGGACCACTAATAAAAGAATAAGTGCCGTCTTCTTCTTTATCCCAACCATAGTTAATTCCAGCTACTTTATGATTAACCCAACCTCTTGAGGCAATACCGGTTGTGGTTACACCATGGCCGAATTGGTCAATTGCTAGAGCAACATAACCATGACGAGCAAATTCAAGCGCATACCCAGCACTCGTTTCATGGTCGTTTTGATAACCATGCAAACATAAAACAGCCGGGGCAGGATTATCGACTGAAGCGGTTTTAGGTACATAAAGTTTATAACCCATTGAATAATCTTCACCGTCGACAGTTTTTGCCGATATCATCCCACTAGTAACTTTAACTTTACCCCAGTCTTTTTGGATGCCATGACTAAGACCTAAACATAAAAGTGAGGCCATCAAAAAAGAGCCTAAGAAAATTAAAGGCTTTTTGGCACGTAAAACAAATTGCCAAACAACATCAAAAAAGGCTTTAACCTTATTCATATAATTCCCCCTTCAAAATACATTGATACATATCATTATAATAAAAAATATACTTAGTTTGTAAATATTCTTTAAAAAAGAGTAAAATATGAGAAGTGAAAATACTTATTGCTTCTGATTCGTTTAAAGGAACATTCTCTTCATTAGATATTTGTTTTCTAATCAAAAAAGAATTTTCTCATAATTCTAATTTTGAGTTTACTTGTTTGCCGATTGCTGATGGGGGTGAAGGTTCGCTCGAGGCGATTGCTTCTAATATCAAAGGACGATTTATTTCACTTAAAACAAATAACCCTTATTTTAGAAAAATAAAAACAAAATATTTTCTTGATGAGTTTAATAATGCATATATAGAAGTTGCTTCTAGTGCTGGTCTTAGTTTAATTAAGAATTTAAATCCTTTAAAAACTTCAACTTATGGTGTTGGTGAACAAGTTTTAGATGCATTAAAAAAGGACGCTAAAAAGATTTATATTTTCTTAGGTGGAAGCGCAACAAACGATGGAGGCTGTGGTCTTTTTAGTGCTTTAGGAACAAAATTTTATAATGAATTAAATGAAGAATTTATTCCGACCGGCGGGACTTTAAAAAATATTACAAAAATAGACAATTCCTTAACAACTAAACTTTTAAAAAACATCGAGGTTATTGGAATGTGTGATGTTAATAATCCTCTTTATGGTCTTAATGGTGCGGCTTATATTTATGCTCCTCAAAAAGGAGCAACAAAAGAAGATGTTCTTAAACTTGATGAAGGACTAAAACATTTAGACTCAATTATCAAAAAGGATTTAAAAAAAGATATCTCACTTATTGAAGGAGCGGGTGCAGCAGGCGGCATCGGTGCGTCTATTTTGGCTTTTAGTAATGGAATATTAAAAAAAGGCATTGAAGAAATTTTAAACATTTTAAATTTTGATCAACTTATTAAAGATGTCGATTATGTTATTACTGGAGAAGGTAAATTAGATAAACAATCATTTTATGGCAAAGTCATAAGTGGTGTAGCGACGCATGCATTAAAACATAATAAAAATTTAATTCTTCTTGTTGGTAGTAGTGAAATAACTTTAGAAGAAGCTCAAACATTATATCCATGCATCAAATATATTTTTGAGACTAATCCAAATCATTTACCATTTAATAAAGTGAAAAAACATGCAAAAGTGATGTATTCTCAAGCAATACATAAACTATTAATTGAATTATTGAACAAATAATTTTTCTAAATAAATAATTTCATCTTTTAAAAAGATTTGTATCAACTGTAAAAACAAAATTAGTAATTCCTTACAACCTCAGGCAATAACGATGTATTTAAAATTTCTTCTAACGTTTTAATACTTTCTTCATAGCTGGTGTTGTCGTCATCATAAATAAACTGCAATGTCACTTCATTAAAATCCGTTTTAAACACACCAGTCTCTACAATTTCGAGCAAAATATCTTTTGGCTTTGAACCTGGTTTTGACGATAAATTTTTATTAGAAAAACGTTGTCTATCAGCTAAAACATCATCTACAATATTCGACACAACTTTTTTATTTAACAGACCGCTATTCCAAATCATGTGGATATCATAAATATGCCGTGAATTTCGGAAGTAATTCTTACTCAAATAATAATCACATAATGCAAATAGCTTATCAATAAACGTTCTTTCAACAGTTTGAATGTTCATTTCAAATTCTTCTAATTCATACTTTTTAATTAATTCTTCGCCTTCTTCGATTTCTCTTAAAAATTTTGTAATATAATTGCTAACTAATAATTTTTTGCAAGGGTATGGTTTATAAGCAGTGATTGTTTCAATTTTGATAAACGGAATTATTTCAGGAGTTGATTCAAAGTGTTTTTTAAATTCAACCTCATAATAGTTGTAATTTTTCTTTGATTCGACATTTAACGGATTTAAAAATACCATTCCAAGATTTTCGATAGAGGATATTATTTTATTTTTAAATTGTTTTTTTATTTGATAATTAGCTTTTTTATTATCTAATTTAATAGTTAAATCGACATCTTCAGAAAATCTATTAATGACGTCATAACATTTAGAAAGAGAAGTTCCTCCTTTGAAAACAACTTCCAAATCTTTATTCGTTTTAGATAACTCTTTTAAAAATAGTGAAACAAAATAATCCTTTTCTACTTGGAAATTTTGCAACCCCTTGCTATTTTGTGCTGTCGCAACAATTAATTCTTTAAATATTTTTGGATCATTATGTAATTTCATTAATTACTCCTAGTTTATAAAAATTAATTTGTGCATCTTTAGGGTATGCATCAACTATTTTTTCTATTTCGTTTTTTGTTAATTCTAATCCATTTAAATGCTTAGCAAAAATATTTTTTGTTGACTCCAATGGAAATTCGCTAAATTTATCAAAGTTATTTAAAATGTCTAAAACTTGAAGAAGTTTATAATTTTCATTACTAACAATTACTCTTGATTGATTAATTATTATTTTGCTATTTTTTATTTTTATAATTCTTTTTTTTCTTGATACAGCATTAGAATATATTACTAATATACTAGGTGTTTGTGTTGTAAGTCTCAATACATTAGCAATATAAAATCCACTGCGGTAACCTATGGTTAAACCTTCATTATCTACGATGTATTTTTTATTTATTGCCTCATCAAAATTTATCGCTGGTTTTTTTAACACCCGACCCGGATCAGGCAAACCATACACGCCATTTTTTATTTTAATTAACTTTTCATTTGCGATAAATCTTCTAATGTATTCTCTTATTGTTCCCTGTTTTATACTAGGAAAAGCATCATATATTTGGGTTAATAAAATAGGTTTATTGTATCCACAAACATCTTCAAGATAATTGTATAATTCATTCACTATCGTTTTCTTTTCCATATTTAATTACCTTTTCACAAGCATATCTTATCATAATTTAACAATCAGTGACATGTTTTCTATAAATAAAAGAAACTTTGTCACAAAATATAATACTACTCCTATTATTATTTAAGATAATTAAAGGCAAAATAGTTAAAAAAGTTTTTATTCGGACTAGCTAAAATCTATTTAACATAAAAAAAGCTTCCTTTCTCCTGGTGCGTGTTTATATTTTACACTCTCCAAGTTTTGGAAGCTAATTCACGTGTTTTTGGAG
>JAAYJX010000139.1 GCA_012522695.1 Erysipelotrichia bacterium | reverse complement strand
CTTCTTTTGTGTATTTGTGATAATCAATAACGCAATTCGTAAAGCCTGCGCCTAAGGCTAAGTGACAAGAGGCATTTTCATCGTAAAGTGTGTTCCAAAAAAGAATACCAGAATTATTAATTGGTGAGTCAAAGGGAACGAGTGCAACTTCACCTAAATAAGAAGCATAAGGATCCATTTCAACCATTTGTTTTAAAAGCTCTTCATTTTTTTCAGCGTGAACTTCAACAACTTTTCCTTCTTTAAAAACAAGATGAAAATTTTCAATTAGTTGACCTTGATAAGATAAAGGTTTAGTTGAATAAACAACACCTTCTGCCTCGCCTTTTTTTGGCGTTGTAAAACATTCTTCAGTTGGAATATTAGGATTAAAATAAACTTCACTACCTAAAGTTTTTTCACCACCAGCAAGCCAACGAACATTCGGCAATAAACCAACTTTTAAATTTGTGCCATTTGCGCTTGTATAATGTAGTGATTTTAATTTCAATGAATTAAGATGATCGCTTCTTCTTTTTAAATTAGCATTATGTTCACGCCAATTTTCAATTGGGTCTCCTTCTAAGGCCCGGGAAGTAAATAAAATAGCTTCCCATAATTTTTTCATAGCCTGGCCTTTTGATAAGCTTGGAAAAACTTTTTTAGCCCAAGCCGGCCCTGGAACACCAGCAATACACCATTGATACTTATTTTCTTTTTGATCATAGTATGGCTTTAAAATTGGGTATGTAGCTTGGCTGATTTTCGCCATTTTAGTTTGATCAACACCTTTTAAAGCGTCTGGATCTTCACTAAGCAAAAATATAACCGCTGGTAGTGTTTCAACATAATGTTTTGCTCTTTCAATAACCCACTTTTCAACATGGCTTAAAGACGAAAGAGACTCCTTTTTATATACAATCTTATCAATAGGGCTATGCGACCAACGAACTTTTACTGATTTTGCTTTAGCTTTATATGCTTCACTAACAACATATTCAACAAAACGTGGTTGATCGAGTTCGGCATAAATCAAAACATCTTGACCTTTTTGAACATTCGCACCGACTCGAACAATTAATTTTGCATAATTTTTTAGTAATTTAGTATTCATTTCTTTTTTCCTCTTTGCTTACTTTTTAATATAAAATATTGTATCATAATTAAGTAAAATTATTTATAATAATTCATATCCTAAAGGAGAAAATTTATGAAAAAAATGTATAAAGTTTGGGCCACTTGGCAAATTGTTGAAGCTATTATCCTAATAGCTGCAGGCGTTTTAACAATCGTTTTTTCTAATAATGAAGACTTGTATCGTTGGATTTTCGTTGCAATAGGTTCTTTTGTTATCCTTGATGGAGTTTTAAGAGTTCTAATTCCATTTTTTAATAAAGACCCTGGTGATAACACGTTATTTATTGGGATTTTTGAATTATCTTTTGGTATTGTTATCATTCTTCACTCAACAGAAATCACACAACTTTTAATGCACTTTATCGGTGTATTATTATTAGTTGTTGCCGCAGTTGCAACAGCTGATGGAGTCTTAAGAATTAAAAGAAAAGGGGAAAGTCTCTTCTTTCCTATTTTTGAATTTGTCGCAGCTTTAGTATTTATTGCTGTTGGTGTTATTATTTTTGTTGCAATTAGTAATCCTCAATTACAAAACATTGTTTTAATTATTGTTGGGGCCATTTTAATTATTGTCGCAATCTTTGAGATTGCTTTTACGATCAAAAGCTTAGTTAAAAGAAAGAAAAAAGCCAAAGAAGCAATCGTACCAGTAGAGCCGAAAGCTAGCCCAAAAAAAGCTAGTGCAAAAAAAGAAAAAGCCCCTAAAGAGGTAGTTGAAGTTATTGAAGTTAAAGCAATTCCTGCTCTTGAAGAGGAGGAGGAAGAAGTTGTGACTGAAGAAAAAGTTATTTAATATTTGTTAATTCTAAAAAGGATGGCAATTCATCACACCACTTTGTGAAATCATGCCATTCTTTTAATTTATGATAACGTCTTTGTAAATACATTGTTTTAAGTTGTTGATAATTAGTTGTCATCGTCGCGCCTAAACAAAAACCACTCGGTAATGAGGCGATGATTTCATGCCATAAATCTTTTTTACGTGCGTCTTTTTCATCTAAGGAATGGTATTCGTTTACTAATTCATTAATAATTTCAACAACTTTGCTATTTGTTTGAGGAACTACTTGTTTGCGCACATCGAACTTTAAAAGACAATGCATAGTAGATTGCGATGAAACAAAATCAAACCAATGATATCTTTGCGCTTGCTTCCACCAATAAAGAGGAGCGGTAACGTCCATTTGCACAATAATTCCTTTTAAATAATTATCATGGCCTTCGCCTGAGCGTGTTGAACCTAATTTACGTGCCCGTAATAGATCTTTATCATTTATTTCATCAGTTTCAATAATTGTCCGCATCGGATTGCCCGATGCTTTAATTGCTTTTTCTAAACCATAAACTTTTGTATTTTGAATATTAAATTTCATTTTTCATAATCTCCACTAAGTTTTCAAATAAAGCTAAACGAGTAAGTAGGCCAACCCCACCCGGGACAGGAGTTTGTAAAAAAACGTTGCGCCCAGGCTGAACATCTCCATAAAGTACGCCATCAACTCGAGAAAGACCAACATCAATAATAATGGCTGTCTCTTTAAAAGTATGGTCATCATTTAAAAGCCACTTTTGTCCAACAGCAACAACAACAATGTCGGCCATTTCTAGAAAATTATACATATCTTCTCTTTTTGTTTTTGAATGTAAAACAGTTACATTAGCGCTTTCATCAATTAAAAGCTTCGCCATTGGTCGACCAACAATAAAACTACGTCCGATGATAACAGCGTTTTTACCAACTAAATCAACCTTCAGGTGTTTTAAATAATCTAAAATGCCTCGAGGTGTGCACGCCTTTAAAGTCGATAAAGGATGAAAGCCATCAACATCTTTTTTTGGATTAATTGCAACTCTAATTTTTTCACTATCAACATGTTTTGGAAGAGGAAGCTGGACGATAAAGCCATGAATTTCATCATCATTATTTAAAGATTCGACAACTTTTAAAATTTCACACTCTTTTGTTTCAACTGGAAGTTTAAGATGTGTAACTAAAACACCTAGTTCATCAGCGTCTTTCATCTTTCCTTTAATATAAGCATTTGTCGCATCATCATCATTAACTTGCAAGATAGCAAGATGAGGTTTTGTCTTCATTACTTTAATTGTTTCGAAAAGTTTTTTCTTACGACTTAAAACATATTCTTTGATTTCCATAATAACCTCTT
>JAAYJX010000138.1 GCA_012522695.1 Erysipelotrichia bacterium | reverse complement strand
CTAAAACTAATACTTGATTAGTAACGATATAGGGACGTCCATCTTTTAATAAAGAAGCAATTTCTCCTTTAATTGGGTCACCCAAAAAGCTATTTAGATAATCCCATTTATCGTGTAAATTTAATCGCTCTTCCTTATTTCCTAAAACCATTAAATGTATTAATGTATGATCATCCAAAACAAATTTTTCTCCATTTAGTGAGACGTTTTTTGTTTTGCTTTTCTTTTCGTTTTTAGGACTAGAAATTTCATCGTCTAACAGCCATCCAGGAATTTCTCCATTATTTTTTTCTTCTTTTTTAGGAGTAATGACTTCTTTTTTTTCAACAACAGTTTCCTTTTTAATTTGTTTCTCAGGTAAAGCGTTTTTGACTATTTTAGGCTTTTCTACTTCTTTTTCTTCACGGACTTGTTTGTCATTTTTTTTCATTGAAGTTGTTAGTCTTAATAAAACTAATTCAAATAAAGAGCGGATGTTTGCAACAATTTTATAATCAGCGTTTGCTTTTAGAAGTGCTTCAATCATTTCATCTAATTTTGCTAAATTAATGACTTTTCCTAAATCTATTGCCTGTTTTTCATTTATTAAGGTTAAAAGAAAATGTTCTTCAGTCGTTAAATAAATAAGTAAATCTTTCAAAATATCCAGCAAGCTAGTCGTTAAACGTTTTAAATCAATTCCTGAAGCAACTAAGCCTTCAAACCTTTCTAAAACTTCTTTAACGTTGTTTGTTGCAACTGCAGTTAATAAATCGAGTTTTTCTTTTGTTGATGCTAACCCAAAGAGTGTATAAACATCTTTCTCCTTTAATTCGTTACCAGCATATGCGAGGACGTGTTCTAAAATTGATAAAGCGTCGCGAACTCCTCCGTCGGCTAATTCGATAATTGCATTAACCGCATTAAGTTCATAATTAATGCTTTCTAGTTTTAAAATTTCAATCATTTTTTCACGAAGAGCATCGTCTTCAACCTTCGTAAAATCATATCTTTGACAACGTGAGACAATTGTTGGAATTACTTTATGTGGTTCGGTTGTCGCTAAAATAAAAATAACGTGTGAAGGAGGTTCTTCAAGCGTCTTTAACAAAGCATTAAAAGCCCCACTTGTCATCATATGAACTTCATCGATTATATAAACTTTATATTTTCCTTTAATCGGCAAATATTTTACTTTTTCAACTAAATCACGAACTTCTTCGACACCGTTATTACTAGCTGCATCAATTTCAATAACGTCAGGATGAGAACCGTCATTAATGCTTGTACAATTGCTACATTTATTACATTGTTGTCCAAGTCCTTCTTCACAATTTAAAGATTTTGCAAATAATTTCGCCATTGAAGTTTTACCAATACCTCGTGGTCCACTAAATAAATAAGCATGCGCAATTTTATTAAACGAAAAAGCGTTTTGCAATGTTTTAACAATATGTTTTTGACCAGCAACCTCAAGAAAAGTTTTTGGCCGATAAGTCCGATATAAAGCTTTATAACTCATTTTTTTACCTCATTCGTTATTATACATTTTTATTCTATATGAATAAAGAAAAAAAGACTTAATTGTTAGAGAAAACCACAAAAAGTAAGAGCCTAAAAAACACTCTTATTGTAGTGTAGTAGTCTAAAAACTTTTATATAAAGCCGAATATATGATATAATTTTTAAGGCATAGTAAGGGAAAATTTATGGAAGAAAGCATGCTTAATAGACTTATAACGACAAGACTTCGGCTTGAAGAAATTGATGAACAGCTATCTAATGAAAGTGTTTTAAAAGACGTAAAACTTTTTAAAACTCTTTCTATAGAAAGAGCATCTTTAGCTGATGTTGTTGATAAATTTAATGAATACGAAAAATTAACAACACAAAGCGAAGAAGCTAAATTAATGATGAATGAAGATGATAAAGAACTCGCTGAACTTGGTAAAGAAGAATATTCACGATTAGAAATTGAAATAAATAATCTCAT
>JAAYJX010000137.1 GCA_012522695.1 Erysipelotrichia bacterium | reverse complement strand
GTTTTGGCGACGTTTAAAGCTTCGATAATGTATTTCATTATTACCTTTCTCCTTTCTACCTTTTTCAAGTTTATGGAATAAAAGCGCAGTTAGGCCTGTTAAAGTTAAGTAGAGCAAAGCTGTAATAATAAAGGGGATAACAACATTATATGTTGCACCGACAACTTGCTTTGTTGCATTAAATAAGTCAAGAATCCCAATGACACTAAGAACAGCACTATCTTTAAGGTTAATGATAAACTCATTACCGATTGCTGGCAAAGAGTTTTTAATTGCTTGTGGATATACAATTTCGATCATTGTCGCAGGTCGTGAAAATCCAAGCGCACGCGCTGCTTCGCTTTGGCCAACATCTAAAGCGTTAACACTACCACGAATGATTTCAGCAATGTAAGCTGCGGTATTGAGTGTGACAATGATTAACCCCGCTGAGAGTGGATTCCACCAATCACTATTAACTACCATCTTAATCCCGTAATAAAAAACCATTGCTTGGACAATCATCGGTGTGCCACGGAAGATTGTAATATACGCCGTTGAAAACCAATTAGTAAATGTTTTATAACTCTTTAAGAAAAATGAGTCACGTCTTTTATCGATTTTGTTTGTGCGACTACTAACGAGTGGTAATGATAAAAAGAAACCACCAACTGTGCCAACAATCGCTAAAAGAATTGTAATTCCTAGTCCTCTTAACAATAATGGATAATACGTTCTAATAATTTCAAGCATTATTAAATGCCGCCACTACGGTTAAGTGCTTCGCTCATTAATGTTTCACGCGTTTCTTGACTAATCAATGCTAAAGCACTATTTAAAGCCTCTAATAAATCGGTATCAATTTTCCGTACACCGATGGCGACTGTAATATCTTCATCTAATGTGTCAAAACCACCATTAATTAACGAAACAATTTTAAGATTCGGATTTGAACTAACGACGCTTATAGCAACTGGCATTTCTGCGACAAAAGCGTCCGAACTTCCGCTTGCGACCGCAAGGGCTAGTGAAGCATAATCATCAAGTGGTGTTTGGTGAATGACATTTGGTATTTGATCAATAACTTCGTCATAGATCGTCGAAATTTGTGCAACAATGCGAGCTCCATCAAAATCATTAATTGATGTTGCATCTTTGTAGGCTCCATCGCCTTTGACAAGCATCACAATTTCTGAACGATAATATTCATCACTAAAAGCGATTTCTTTTTTACGGACTTCCGTTGGCGACATCCCAGCAATAATAATATTAATATCGCGACTATTTAATGCAGGAATTAGTCCAAGCCAATCAATAGCTTTAAATTCAACAGTTTTATTAAGTGTGTTTCCTACTAGTCGTGCAATACTAACGTCATAGCCATCGACATAAGAACCGGGTTGGTTACTTATTGGCATTGTAAATTCATTAGGACTTACTTCTGCCCAATTAAACGGAGCGTAAGCTGCTTCAAGGCCAACAACAATTTTAGTTTCGCTTTCTAAGTCGTATTGTCTGCTTGGCATACAACTAATAAGCAAGGCACTAATAAGCCCCATAGTTGTGAAAAGAATTCCTTTTTTCATTTGTGTTTACCTCCTCTTTTCCACTTTTTAACAAAAAAAGCATCCTGAGGACGCTAATAAGTAAGTTGTTACTAAATGCTTTAGCGCCTCTACTTTTGTAGGAGTGATATTGATCTTCTCAAATATCCCCATAACCTCTTTATGTCTAAAGAAATTATTCGGCGGTAATTACCTTTCACACTCTTCATTGCCTACCGGCTCCAAGCGTTACTCTTTTATACCGCTGCCTCTAATTTGACTTATACAGTCGTATTTAGAATACATTACTATTATTTTTAATACAAGATTATACAAATTTTCTTGAATTTTCTCTCTTTTTAGAGATGCTCTCCCTTAGCAAAATACATCTTAATGTAAACCTAGGTTAAAAACAAAAAAAGGCTTACCTATTTATCCTTTATATTTTCTTAAAAGAAAAAATGCCTATGTTATAGGTCCAAAACAATCTGTTAGTACTTTATTGGACAAAGGTATGAATAGAGACGAAATAGCAAATCATTTTAAAAATATTACAAATAATTTAGGCGAATATTTAGATAAAAAAGAAATTTAATTTGTTAAAAATATATATTCATATATACTTATAAATGTTTTCACATTTTATTTTAGACTAGAGGTAATGATTATGAAAAATAAGAAAAATTTAAGATATAGTATTCTATTATTTATTACGTTAGTTTTAGGTTCTTGCAACCTAGATATTTTTAACACAAGTGACACAACTGATACTAGTCCAACTGATAGTGATTTTCCAACAAGTGATACGCTAATAATACCTCAATACTTTGCTGAAATTGGCAGTAACACGCATTGGTTTGTTAATGATGTTGATACAGGTGTTGTCGCCTCAATTCATGTTTTAGATAATGAACTATCTGCTTATGAAGACTTTTTAGAAAGATATCCATCTTCTAACTTTAATGAAGAAGATTGGATTATTGCTTTATTTAGCGAAGCACCAATGGATAGACATGAAGTAGTGGTTTCTTTTAATACCAAAGGCAGTAGTCCTTTAGACGATGTAACACTTCTTTATGGGAGTAAATTAGATTTACCTTTAGTTGATAAAGAAGATTATTACTTAGAAGGTTGGTATCAACTAAATAAGAAATGGACTTTTGAAACATATTTAGTAACTAGTGATATGAACTTAGTTGCTAATTGGATTTATCAAAGAACGAGTGAAAATACTGGTTTACCTATATTTAATATTGATTTAAAAGGTAAACATATTAATCAAGTAAACCGAGAAGAATATATTGATACATCCATATCAATTACAAATACAGGTAAATATGATGAACTCTTAGATTTAAAAGCTAACTTTAGAGGTCGAGGACACGGTAGTTGGGAACATTATGATAAAAAAGGCTATCGGATTAAATTTGATAAAAAGCAAAGTTTATTTGGTGAAGCTAAAAGTAAACATTGGGTTTTAGTAGCTAATGGTCATGACGATAGCATGATTCGTCATAATTTAGCGTACACAATTACAAAAGAAACATTATCTTATATTGAATACCAAACATCAGTTAATGTTGTAGAAGTCTACTTTAATAATAACTATCATGGAGTGTATTCATTATTTGAACATATTCGTGTGGATAAAGACCGAGTTAATATTGAAAGTGAATTTGGTGTTAATGATACAGGTTACTTAATTGAATACGATGCTTATATAAGTGATGAACATAATACACGTAATGGAATTGATTATTTTAGAGTAAACGGAATGCAATATCCCTTTGCAGTTAAAAGTCCAGATCCAGATGATTATTTAGATGAAGGAATTAGTGAACAACAATATCGCTCACAAGTTAGTTATATTAAAGACTATATGCAAGACGTTGTTAGTAGTGTTCTAAGTAAAAACTTTACTAGGTTTAGTGAACTAGCAGATGTTAACTCATTTGTTGATATGTATCTAATCCACGAACTATTTAAAAATACAGATACCGGTTGGTCTTCATTTTATTTATATAAAAAACCAGGTGGTAAAGTTTATTGTGGACCTGCCTGGGACTTTGATTTATCTTCAGGTATATCTAGAGGCGACTCAACTTACACTGGTTTTTATGTTTCAGATAAAGTATTAGAACATTCAGCTTACACTGCGAATGAATTATTTATTTCATTAATGACACAAGAAGCATTTGTTAATTTATTTAAGAAACGCTTTTTAGAACTTAAATGGCAAATACTTAATTCAATAAATAATTACAACGCAGTTATTCAATATTATGAAGAAGCATATGATAGAGATGCAAATAGATGGACAGGCGGTAATCCTATATATAAAAGTGAACAAACTAATGTTGTTAATAGGTTAATTAACCGCACTGAGTGGTTAGCTAGTTGGGCGAAGTAGTTTCTTAAATATTTTTTCAATCTAAATTATAAAATTAATTTTTGTTAGTAAATTTTATTTCAAAAACTTTATTCTTCTCTTCACCAAAAACCTTGCTTAATATTTTATTTTTTTCAATAAAAATATTTTTCCATCCACTATTGCTTTTTGGTAGCTCAATATAAAATCCGTAGTCATATAAAAAATTTTTATCGGTAGTTAATGCATATAATTTAACCAAATCAAATAATTTGTCGCTAGATTGCTTTGACGCAGATACTGAACGGAATTCCCTTTTTACTTCTATAACAGCGATGTTTTGTTTTAATCCTCTTTTGTGAATTATTATGTCAGGCCTTAATTGCTTTATTATGATTTCACCTTTTGATTCTGTTTCTAAAAGCGTGAGAACAACATAATCAGAAAACTCCTCCCATGTATTTTTATTCGACATTAAATCATCAATTTGGTTAATTTTGAATGAAATTTGCTTATTTTGTGTAATTATTCTTTCTATATTATAATTGAAGTCTTTAATAAAATCAGTGACTGAAAATACCTTTTTATCCAAAAAATTCTTATTCCATTCACAGTCTACATTATATTCTGAAAATATATTATCTAAATAAATAGCGATTCTGTGTGTAATGGCCATTTCATGCAATTTGTTATCAATAAGATATGAATCGTTTTTATAAAAAGTTCTAATCGCCTTTTCAATTCCTCTTTTCAATAATTTTAGAAGTTCATCTTCGGTGTTTTTAATAATATCTCGATTATCCATTTTTACTCCTCCATTATTTATCTTCATTTTATATTTTTGCATTAATTAGCAAAACACTTATTTAACAAAGTGACATATGACTATCCTTTAATCTAACAACAATCACTTGTTTTAATGTATAATCTTTTTGTAATACAAACTAAAGAAAATGAAAAAGAACAACATTAAAGTTTTATCTCAAAATAAAAAGGCATCTTATTTATATTTTTTAAGTGATTTTTTAGAGTGTGGAATCGAACTAAAAGGAACAGAAATTAAATCACTTCGTAAATCAGGAGCGTCTCTTACCGACGCTTATGTTTTAATTAAAGATAATGAAGCTTTTATTATTAATATGCATATATCACCTTATGATAAAGGTAATATTTTTAATCACGATCCATTAAGAAATAGAAAGCTTTTAATGCATAAACATGAAATAAGAAAATATAAACAAAAGATAGAACAAAAAGGATTTACAGGTGTTGTTACTAAAGTATATCTTAAAAGTGGATTAGCTAAAGTAGAAATAGCCTTAGGTAAAGGTAAGAAGTTAGTTGATAAAAGAGAAACAATTAAAAAACGTGAAGATGAACGTGAAATAAATAAAGTTATTAAAGAAAATAGGAAACGTTAAATAATGTTAAAGACGATTGATGAGATTAATACTTTTTTTCAAACTCATATTTACGAAAGATATGAAAAAGATTCTTTTTTATCTTTTTTAAAAAAAGTTAACTTTTCTTTTTCTTTGCCTGTTATTCATCTAACTGGTACAAATGGTAAAGGTTCAACACTTAGATATTTAAAAAACATCTATGTTAAAGCAGGTTATCAAGTAGCGTCTTTTACTTCTCCTTATTTTAACGAAGTAAATGAAATGATTAGTATTAATTTTGTAAACATAAGTAATGAAGATTTAATTAATATTTTTAATGAATACTATTTAGACTTTATTAAGTTTGATTTATCAAGTTTTGAAATCCAAACATTTATTGCCTTAATTTACTTTTTAAAAAAGGATGTTGATCTTGTTCTTTTAGAAGTCGGGATGGGTGGAGAACTTGATGCGACGAATGTAATCCATAACGAACTTACAATCATTACTAGTGTTTCCCTTGAACATACTAATTACTTAGGTCGTTCAGTTAGTGAGATTGCTCACGCGAAAGCGGGACTAATCAAATTTAAGTCTCGGGTTTTAATTTCTAAGTTAGAAGATAGTGCAAGACTTGCAATAAGTGAAGAAAGTAAAAGACAAAAAGCAACTTTATATGAAGTCGATGAATATCATCACTTGGAAATAAAAGATCAAGGAATAACTTTTGATTACTTACCTTATAAAGATTTAAAAATAAATACACTAGCAAAGTATCAAGTTAAAAATGCTTCTTTAGCAATTGAAGCAACAAACATCTTAAATGACTTATTTCCGATAAGTAAAGAACACATATACGAAGGACTTCTTATTAATCCTCTAGCAAATCATTTTGAAATGATTAATCCTCATCTTCTTCTTGATGGAGCGCATAACCCTGAAGCTATTACTTTTTTACTAGAAGCCTTAGAAGAAGTTAATCATTTACCAATTCATTTTTTATTTGCAACGTTTAAAGATAAGAATCATACGTTAATGCTTAACCTATTAGCGAAAGACGCTTCGAGTATTATATTGACGAGTTTTAATCATAAACGCGCTAGAAGTAGGGATGAATACTTTTTGTTTTTAGAAGAATATCAGTTTATTGATAATTATCTTGATGCTCTTAATTATTTATTAGAAACATATAAAGATGACTTAATTGTTGTTACTGGCTCTTTAGCATTTGCTACCCTTGTAAGAAAGTCATTAAAATAATGAAATTAGATCATGTTCAAAAAATAACTCTTTCTGGTATCTTATTAGCTTTAATAATTATTTTTACACGTTTTCTTGCACTTCAATATATTCCCTTTTTACC
>JAAYJX010000136.1 GCA_012522695.1 Erysipelotrichia bacterium | reverse complement strand
TAGCAACTAAACCATCGATTTGCGCTAAAGGCAAACCAAATAATCCCCCACGCGAGAAAGTTGCTTTTAAAACTTCATTTACTGGTGAAATAATGCGGTTTGAATTAAAAAGTCGATTCAAAAGTCGGTTATTTGCTAGTAAATTTTGAATTGAAGAAATATTTAAATTATTTAATAAAACAACAAATAATGCTAAGCCTCCTAGAGCAAGGCCGACAAAAAAGATTATTTTAACAGTTTTTTGCAGTGTGTCTTTTTTCTTAATAAAGCGATAGATTAAGGCAAACAAAGCAACGGGGACAAGCATTATAAGAGCTTTAGTATTAGGCACGACAATAATTGAAATTAAGCCCACTGAACCGATAAAAACAGTAAGAAGAAATTTTCTTAAATTAGTTTTTGGTGAAATAAATAATAATCCCGGTAAAGCAGCAACAAGAAGCGCTCCATAAAAATTTACATAATTGATCAATGTTTCTTTCATTTCAAAACCTAAAAGCCATTTAGTTTCATTACTAACAATATAAAGATGTCCGTCGTAATAATAAACAAGACCCTTATAAAGTGCGACATGAAAAGGCCCATAACGAAATAAGGAATATAAAAGACTAATTAAAACAAGTAGAGCAATTGCCGCACCAATTGTTAATAAAACATTTTCGATTTTAAATTTCTCAATTTTTCGCACAACAAAACCTAAAACAAAAAAAGCTAAAGATCCAAGAAAAACAGAAGTATTATCTAAAAATCCGTATCTCATTGTCTTAAGAGTAAAGGTCGAATAGCTAACTAAAAGGGAAACAACAATAAGTGGGATTGAAAAAATAATTAACGAAACTAGTTCTTTCTTGTTAACAAATAAAACGGCAAAAGGTATTAAGGCTAGCGTGATTACAAATCCTAAGTAACGATAAATAATGTTTGCATCCGCTAAACCAAAACTTAATAACGCTAGAGCTTCTAAAATAAGAAAAATCAAAAGAGCGTCATATTTTTGGACGAAGGATGCAAATCTTTCTTTTATATCCATAAATTTCGTTCTCCTATTATTACAATTATATTAAGAATAATCATAAACATAAATAAAAAGTCTTAGGCGCAATAAAAATAATGCATAATCGACTTAATTTTGCTTATACTTAAGTAATGAAAGAAAAACAAAAATATATCTACTTGTCTATCCTAATTCTAGTAACAATTCTAATTTTTGTCTTTTCTAGTTTTAGCGGTTCTCGTTCAGCCGCACAAAGTGGATTTATTGCTAATACTTTAATCAAAATGTTAGGTTGGATAAACGTGACATTACAAGAGCAGCAAGCAATTATTTTCGCTTCAATTATTCGAAAATTATTAGGTCACTTTCTCTTATTTCTTATTGAGGGTGTGTTTATGTATTTAACGCTTATAAACTTTAAGCATTTTGAAAATAAATGGTTTGCTGTTTTATTTTCTTTTTTAATTGTTGTAGGTGTTGCTTTTATATCAGAAGGTATTCAATTTTTTGCCGAAGACAGAGGCGCGACTTTTAAAGATGTTTTAATTAATAGTGCCGGTGCTTTAGTTGGTGTTTTATTAACTTTTTTAGTAAGTGCAAAAGTAACAAAAAAGGCGCAAATAAACGATAATTTGCCTAAAACCTAAGTTATTTTAAAATAATTGTGTAATTTTATCTAAAAATTCATGACGGCTTTTTACGCCACCGCCAACGACTAAGTCTTTATTTATCCACATACTATTTTGAACACCAATCATATCAAGTGTAAATTTTATTACTTGGTTTTCAATAATATTTCCAAAGTAATTTTTTAAATATTCATTTGGCGTTTCACTCGTTGTAATAACAAAACATTTTTCAATATTTTTTAACATCCCAACCATTTTATTATCGATGTAATGATAAGCAAATCCTTTAAGTAAAACTTTATCAAAAAAGCCTTTTAAAACAGCAGGTGTTGATCCCCACCAAATCGGAAAAATTATGACGAGTCTTTTTGTATCTAAAAGTATTTTTTGGTACTTACTAACGAGAGGATCTAAATGCTCTCCTTTAGAGTAAAGAGCTAATTCATTTTGTGTTAAAACCGGATTAAAATTGTCTTTATTTAAATCAATAATTTGATAAGATTCTTTTTTATCTTCAAGAGTTTTAATAATAGTATCAACAATGGCTTTATTATAACTACCATGCCACGGGTGAGCTAAGATAATCGTTGTGTTCATTTTTATTCCCTCCAACAAATAAATTTTACTCCTAAATAAGCGTCTTTCAATGAATATGATTAATTAACGTTTACTCTATTTTTTTATCCAGAACTTTTTCACTTCTAAAGTAGTTTAAAGTAAAAAACTTTAAAAGTTCAAAAAGTGTTTTTCGTAAAAGTTTTTTAGTTTGAGCATCAGACTCTTTGTATTTGTTGTACATTAATTGTAAGTTGTTATTAAAATCTTTTTTGAAGTCACTTACAGTCGTGCATTCAGAAACTTTTAATAAATCGAATAAACTATTAACAATCATTTCTCTTTCTTCAACCGTAAAAGTATAAAGAAAAGAATATAAAGAAACTCTAATTTTTTTAGCCGTCTTTGTTAATGTTTCAACATAAACTAAATTGTTTGTCTTTTCATCAATTAACCAATTAAATAGTTTGTGTTGATTTAATAAAGTGCCTGTTGCTTTGACAATGACGTATTCATTATGTGTTTGTAAAATCATCCCAATAATACTTTCTTCTGGCACTATTTTGACAGCCTTAGCTAAGATGTTTTGATATTCTTCACTTGCAGAAATTTCTTCTAAAAAATCCGGGCCATCTAAGTTATAAATTCTTAAGAAGCGTTTTTGAATAGTAAAAGTTTGCTTCATCGCTGCATAAAAAGCAAGGTTGCCTCCTTTTGAATGGCCAACAATCATAATTTTGTGCTTACTGTATTTTTTAGCGATTTTTGCTAAATATTCAACAGCTAATTTTTGTGCGGGGATTTCTTTTAAAAAACCAAGATTAAAGTCTTCTTTCCAACCATTAATTGTGTTGTCGGTTCCGCGAAAAGCAACAACTATTAATTTACGAGAAACAACAAATGTAGTTGCAGAAAATTGTAATTCAGATAATAGTGAGGCCTCTTCTTTATATCGGACGATTTTTAAATATTTATATCTAGAGCTTTCACTAGCTGCTTTTAATAATTTTTCATTTCTTTCTTGCGAATTAGTTTTGCT
>JAAYJX010000135.1 GCA_012522695.1 Erysipelotrichia bacterium | reverse complement strand
TTCCCTGCTAAGGAAGTAGGTCGGGTAACTGACGCGAGGGTTCGAGTCCCTCTTACTCCGCCATTAGCTATAAAATTTCCCCTATAATTTTGCCTAAAGAGAGCAAAAGAAAAAGGGGATTTTTTATATCGGAATAGTTCGCTTTTTTGTGCTTTCATCTTAAATGTTAACGTGACTAAAAAACCCATAGTTTTATCCACGAGGAGCACTTATGAACAAATTACCGTTTATGATTAATTTAAATACAATTAGAGTTTTAAAAGCGTTAAACGCCGCAAATAATAAAATTGGAGAGCTTAAAGGAATTATTAAGATGATTCCTAATCCTGATCTTGTTTTGCGTTTAATTATTCTTAGTGAATCAAAAGATTCTTCGGTGATTGAAAATATTTTGACAACATATGATGAGATTTATAAAGAACTAGTACTTAAAACTCCTAAAGGGGGAAAACCTAGAGAAATTATTAATTACAATAGTGCACTGCAAGCGGGTATAAAGTTAATCAACGATAAAAAGTTTTTAAGCATAAATGAAATTGTGAAAATTCATAGTCTCGTTGAACCAGACAAAAAAGGAATTAGAAAATTACCCGGCACGGTTATTATGAACGAACGTACTAAAGAAGTTGTACATACGCCACCACAAAAAGAAAGCGAGATTCGTGATTTATTGCATAACCTCGAACTATATATTAATAATAATGACGATTATGACCCCTTAATTCAAATGGCGTTAATTCACTTTCAATTTGAAAGTATCCATCTTTTTTACGATGGAAACGGTCGCACAGGCCGCATTATAAATATTTTATATTTAGTACTTAAAGAAAGGCTCGATAAATCATTACTATATCTCAGTAAGTATATTATTGAAAATAAAAATAAATACTATGAACTACTAAATAATAGCCAAAAAGATGTATCGAATCTTGAGAATTTTGTAATATATATGCTTCGTGGCATTGAACAAATGGCAGTTTATACTATTAGGTTCATTGACGATATTAACAAAGCGATTATCTTAACAAAAGCTTTAATGCAAGATCGACTTTCGGATATTTACAAACATGAAATAGTTACACATCTTTTTTCCTATATGTATACGAAAAATGAGTTTTTCCGTGAAGATTTACACATATCACGCGCAACTGCGACAAAATATTTAAAACTATTAGAAAAAGAAGGATTTATTACAAGCGAACGAGTCGGGAAGGAAGTTATTTATAAAAACGTTCAACTATTTAATTTGGTAGATGAATAAAAGGATTTAAAAGCATTGAGCGTTATTATGTTTGAATATGAACAATCTTCATGATTATTTATTCTATGGCCTTATAATATTGAAAATTATTGAACTTATTTCACAATAATTAAAGGAACCAAAAATTAATGACCAACGATGCAAAGTTGGTCATTTTTGTTAGTTAATTGATTAATATTACATTAATTTTATAAATTTTTAATTGAAGTTAACTTATATGTTTTATTTATTTTAAAGCATTTGATAAAATAATATTATGAAAAAAACTTTAAACTTATTTGCCGTTAAAGTACGCGCCTATCTTTTTTATATATTTATATTCATCGCATGTCTTACATTTTCTAACCCCTTAGAAACTTTTTCTTCCTTTTCTAACTTAGGAAGTATTAGCGGTTATAAAAATGTAATTTTAATGATTGGTGATGGTATGGGTTATAATCATATTCAAGTTAGTGAAGCTTATAATGAGTCGCCTTTATTTATGACTGAAGAAGCTGAAGTTTTTGCATGGGCGAAAACTCGCTCGTTTGATAAAGATATTACTGATAGTGCAGCTTCCGCGACTGCTCTTTCAACTGGCGAAAAAGTTAAAAATAAACATCTAGCTATACACGAAGGCGAACATTTTGTTACGATGTCTGAATTTGCTAAAGCTTATGAAAAAGGTGTTGGTATTATTGCTACTGAAACGTTAACGGGAGCGACGCCTGCTGGCTTTACAGTTCATAATGTAAGTCGCGATAACACTGATGAAATTGCTATGGAACAATTTGAAAATGAAGTAGATTTTTATATTGGTGCAGGTAAAGATTATTATGATGGAAAGAAAAAAGAAATGGCGATGAATAACTTAAGTTATTATACCGATTTTAATAAATTAAAAGCTGATATAGACTTATCTTTTTATAGTGAAAAAACTATTTTTACACGTTTATTTGCTTCTTTTTCTTCAATTTCAACAACGACCTCTTCATCTTCAAAACCATCATTAGAAGACTTATCAATTGAAGCAATTAATTATTTAAATCGAAAATATAATGATAAAGGCTTTTTTATGATGATTGAAGGCTCGCATATTGATAAAAGGGCTCATGATAATGATATCTTTGGGATGATTGATCAATTAAACGGTTTTGATAATGCTGTAAGTGCTGTCGTTGATTGGGCAAGAAGTAATGGTGAAACATTTGTTTTAGTTACTGCTGATCATGAAACTGGAGGTTTAATGTATCACGGTGAAAGCAAAGAGCAACTTAGTAATTCAATGTTTACAACGAGTGATCATACAGGTGTGAATGTTCCTGTTTTTGCTTATAATTTAAAAGAATTAAATCTTCTTGGAGACGATATGATTATTGATAACACTGATATCGCCAAATTATTTCATGCGATGATTCGTTAAGATTATATTAATTAATTTTCTTCTCATTATAAAAAGTATATTAATTTATTTTTTTGATTAATAAAAAAATTAACTATTTTTACTTAAAATGTTATCATATTGTAAATAGGAGTATTTAAAGATGGCAAAAGTAACGTTACGAACGATCGCAGAAAAACTTGGCATTAGTACAGTTGCAGTTCATAAAGCATTAAATGATCAAAAAGGCGTTAGTGAAGAATTAAGAAAAAAAGTAAAAGAATATGCAAAGAGAGTTGGTTATAGTCAAAAGAATTTAAAAAATGACTTAACTAACAAAAAATACTTATTTTTTATATTACAAGATTTTTTTCTAACACCCTCAGAACAATTTTATTCGACAATTTTTTATTTTTTAACTAGTGAATGCACTAAACAAAATAGCACTTTGCAAGTCGCATTTATTGAAAGTGAAAATACAATTAATCGAATTAACGCAACGATTAATTCATATAAACCAGATGGTATATTTTTTGCCGGTGAAGTAGGTGAAGAAATTTTAAAGCAATTTAGCAAATATCATATACCAACTGTTTTTATTGACTATTATTCTCCAATTTATGTTAATAATTATGTTTTTGTCGACAATTATCAAATGTCTTACATGTTAACAAAACACCTTATTCAAAAAGGTCATAAAAATATAGGCTTTATTGGCGATATTAATTCGACAAATTCAATTGCCGATCGCTACTTTGGATATTTAAAAGCTCTAAGTGAAGAAAAATTAAAATTTAATGCTTCATGGCACATTAATGAAAACATTGAAAGAAAAGTAGACTTAGTAGAACTTCCCTTAGATGAATTTGGTCCTTCGGCATATGTTTGTCATTGTGATTCGGCCGCACAAAAATTATACGCCTTATTAGCTTTTAAAAATAAGCGCGTACCTGAAGATATTTCAGTCGTGAGTTTTGATAATACGAACTTATGCGAAAATCTAATTCCTCAATTAACATCGATTGGCTTAAGTAAACAAGGTGTTGCTAAGAAAGCATTCATTTCAATGAACGAGGCAATGAAGTCAAAAAAAATCAATGTCACCCAAGTAAAAGCACATTTATTTGAAAGAGATTCAGTTAAATCTTTATAGAAATTTCCTTAATTTAATTAATATATTTAGATTAAAAAAAGATTAAAAAAAGATTAATAAAGATTAAAATAGTCTATTTTTAAGAATCTTTTGTGATATAATGTATTATATAATATGAGAAATTTAAGAAAAAAACTATTTGCAGGGCTCTTGTGCTTTACTTTGCTCGTTGTTTCAAGTTGTGATGTTATTGAAGATGACCCAACAGATATAATCATTTTTAACTTACCGCGTAAAAATCCAACTTTTAAACATATTGATAAAGTTAAAAAGTTTCCGAATATTCCTAGCAATTACGAATTTTTTGATTATAAAGAGAAAGCAATTGAATTAGATTACCTTTTGTTTTCTTTTGCTGAAAATGACGAAGCAGTTTTACCATCATATATTGCAAACGATATGAATAGTTGGTCGCCAATTGGTTTTTGGATTGATCAAAGTCGTGAACCATCTAGCTATAACCCCTTAGAAACCGGATATTTAAGACGAACTTTTGGACTTCCATCGTATGTTGGTGATAATCGTGTCATAAGTTCGGGTAATGAAGCGATGACGAGCATCTCAGCAGTTTTAGGGTCGAGTTATGCTGGTATCCAAAAAGATTATCAGAAAATTGGTAGTAAAAATCATAATTTTGTGGAAATGACTTTTGCTAGTTATGATACTGGTAGTAAATTAGTTCATAACTATGGCTTGCAAGGACAAAGCTTTTGGTATGATATTTTTCCGCAAATTATTTTTGCAAAACTTTATGATTTATACCCTAACGTCCCTTATATGAAAGAAATGGTTATTAATGGGGCTGATCAGTGGCTTGAATCGTTACCTTATTTTATTATGAATGACGAACCATTTTACGAGTTTGTTGGTTTTAACGTTACTTTAAAAGCACCTACTTTACTTGGAAATCATATCGAACCACCAAATGGTGGTTTAGCTTTTCTTTTTTATTCTGCTTATAAAATAACAGGTGAAAGAAAATATTTAGAAGGTGCGAAAGAAGTTTTAAATTATTTACAAACTTATCAAAGAAATCCTAATTATGAGGCTCTAACAGATTATGCCCCTTTTGTCGCAGCGATTTTAAATTTTGAAGAAGGCACTAATTATGATGTTGGGAAGTTTTTAGATTTTATCTTCGATGAAGACTCTGCTTTTCGTCCTGGTTGGGCAGTGATGAATGGTAATTTTGGTAATTACCCTGTTGATGGCTTAGTAGGTCAAAAAGATGATTATGCTTTTTTAATGAATTCTTTACACTTAGCAACCGTGCTCGCTCCTTTAGTAAATTATGATGCACGATATGCTAGTGATATTGGAAAATATATTTTAAATCTTACTAATAATGCTAAACACTTTTTCCCACAAAGCCTTTCTTTAGACCATCAATCAATGAATGATTATTTACCTTTTGATTATAAAGGAGCTATAGCCTATGAAGGTTTTCGCAATTTTTATAATAATCAAAATGGTTATGCAATGGGCGATGCCACAGCGATGTTTTCACAACCATCAGATTTAAGTATATATAGCTCGGCATTTATTGGAGGCATGGCAGCTTTAGTTGAAGAAACAAATGTAGAAGGCATTTTAAAAATCGATCTAAATAGAACTAATTCATATGCGGATGATATCTATCCCGCCTACTTATTTTATAACCCCTATGATGAAGATAAAATTATCCGGTTAGATGTAGGAGCAGAAAAAGTTCAAGTTTTTGACACAACGACAAATTCTCTTGCGGCAAAAAACGTAAGTGGTGTTATTAATTTACGCGTACCAGAAGTAGGAGCAAAAGTTGTTAAGATATTACCTTTAAAAGAAAATTTAACTATTAATAAAAACGAAATCTATGCAAATGACATAAAAATTAGTCAATATTTGCCAGCAATTAATTTTTCTAACTTAACGACTCGCGATAGTTTAACTGCAAGCAGTGAAATTTATTTTGACATATACGAATACGATGAAGATGAAGTAGAAGTAATGACTATTTCTTTTGGCGATATTGTTGTTTATGAAGGTGAAAAACTCGATAAATTTTCTTATCAAAAATCAATGTTGCCAAATACTGATTACACTTTAAAAGTTGAAATAAAAACAAAAAATAATTTGAAAGATTACGTTAGTAAACGTGTCATATGTTATTAGGGAGAAGAAAATGAAAAAACGCTCAATTTTATCTTATTTGTTTCTTGTCATTTTTCTTTTTTCTTGCGATCCACATATTGACGATCCAACTACTTCGACAACCTCACCGACAGATACAACAACAGGAATTCCTAATTGGGACGGAGAACAAATACTTTATGAGGCAAAAGATATTGCTCGTTTTGGTAGTGCGACTCCTTCTGGTGTAGCAAATTATATTGAAGCAAATGACGAAGTTGTTATTTGGAATACTGATGCTAGTTTAGATAATTATGGCGGAGTCCAAACGCCGATGTTAACACTTGATTTTTCCAAAGCAGTTATTTTTGAAATGGGTGTTATAAGTTGTTATAGCGAATATGTTATTAAGCTCGCTGTTGAAGGAGTTAATGAAACATTTTATGTTTTAGCCGATGAAGGCGAAACTGGCTTAATTTCTGTTAATTTAGTCGATTCGATGCTTTCAGAAAAATTTGCCAATCGTCGTACATCCCCTGATCCAGGATATGAACATGGTTGGAGATTTAAAAATGAAAGCAAAAAATGTAGCTTTCATTTACTTGCTAAAGGACCAGATGGTGAACGACAAACAGCGGAACTAGTTTTATCGCATTTAGCAATATATAACAATACCGAAGCCGTAACTAGTGTCGTTATTAATTCTTCTTCAATTGAAAATAACAAAATTTCGCAATTAAAAAACGCCACACCAATTCAACTTAGTGCTTCACTTTTGCCCCTAACAATTGAAAATCAAAATATTATTTGGAGTAGTGAAAATAATAATATTGCATCTATTTCTTCTAGTGGTCTTCTTTCTTTTGTTAATGTTGGTCAAACTAAAATTAGAGCAAAATCTTATATCGATCAAAGTAAATATAAAGAAATTATTGTTAATGTTTTAAGTGGTTATGAAAACCCTAACGACTTAAAAAGTAAGTTAAACACTTTATCTTACAATGGTCAAAGTAGTGATGTGGAATTATTTATTGATTTATTTAACACGACTTGGGGCAGTAATATTTTTCAAGAAGTAAATGAAGAAACACTCTTAGCAATTAATCGTCATGATCAAGACGAAAAAGTAATTTTTGAAAACTATCTAAAAGATGAAGTAACTCATCAAAATGAAGCTGAAACACATCGTCAGGGAAATAATGCCTATTTCCGTTTAAATTTAAATAATGTCACTAATGGCGTTGTTTATCGTTTAATTGAAAATCGTCTTTATAAAGAAGAAAGTGTGTCTTTTGTTAGTGTTTTATACGCTTTTTACCAAAATAAGTGGATATCTAGCAATAATTATTTAGAAAAAACAATACTCGTATATAACAACAGCGTTTATAAATATGAAATCGAATTATTAAAAAGTTCTCTAGTAGCAAATTATTCACCTCTTGATTTTTTTCAAACGAGTGAATGGGTTGTTCCTGATCGCTTAAAATTAAGTGAAGACCGCGTTATTCACGCTTTAAGTCCAGCCACAATTTTTCTTCAAAATGATGATGTTTATCTTAAACAAAATAAATACCCAGAAGCTAAATATTGTTTTGGCGGCATCGTTAGCAAAGTTTTAAGTGTTAATGAAAATAAAGATTTAACGATTTTGTTAAATATGATTTATTTAAATCAAAAAAGTGATTATGTTAAAACAATGTGGGAAATTAAAATTTTATATTATGATACTCAAGGCATTAATGCGATTAATACAAACCCACTAAAAGTTATGTCAAATAACCAAAAAGGATTTTTTGAACATACCTTTACTCCGGCTTATCCGAATTTTCGCTTATACTTGGTCGTTAATGGTAGTGATATTGGCGAACAATTTAGTGAGGCAACGATGGGTCTTGATTTATTGAAGTTATATTCTTTAAGGTAAGAAAATGAAAAAGCAACAAATTATTACAAAAGAAATGCTCCAACCTTCACAAGATGATTTAAAAATTGTTGGTGTCTTTAATCCAGCCGTTATTCAAAAAGATGATGAAATTATTATGCTTGTGCGTGTTTCTGAGGCAGCAAAAAACAATACGCACAATGTTTTTTTAGTTCCTGTTTACAAAAATGAAACCGTTTCATTTGTTAAGATTAATAAAAACGACTCTAATTACGATTTTTCTGATTCACGTGTTATTCGTAATCATAGTCAAAATTATTTAACTTCGATCTCACACTTTCGCGTCGCACGAAGTAAAGATGGTGTTCATTTTCAATTTGATGGAACAAAAATTTTCCCCGAAACTGAATATGAAACATACGGAATAGAAGATCCTCGTATTACAAAGATTGATGATAAATATTACATCACCTATTCAGCAATTAGTGATTATGGAATTAACGTTTCTTTAATTGAAACAAACGATTTTAAAACTTTTACACGTAAAGGCATTATTTTTCCTTTTGATAATAAAGATGGTGTTATTTTTCCAAAACAAATTAATGGTAAATATTACGCTCTTCATCGACCTAGTAAAAGTGATTTCGCTAAACTAGATATTTGGCTTGCAAGTAGTCCTGATTTATTACATTGGGGAGATCATCAAGTTTTAACAAAGGCTCGGCCAACATATCAAAACTCGACACGCATCGGTGCAGGAGCGGTTCCCTTTTTAATAAAAGGTCTTGGTTGGATTGTTATTTATCATGCCGCTAATGAAACACACGAATATCATTTACTTGCAATGTTGTTAGATGAATTTGACCCAAGTCGCGTTTTAAAAATTTCATCAAAACCTTTGCTGATTGCAAGTGAACCTTTTGAATTAAGAGGATTTTTTAATCATGTTATTTTTACATGCGGCTTAACTTATCTTCACGATGAAGTAAATATTTATTATGGAGCAGCTGATGAAAGTATTGGCTTAGCAAAATTAACAATTGAACAAATTCTTGCTAATTTAGAAAGTGTAAAATAATGAAAAGAATTACAAAAGCCCTTCTTCTTCCGTTACTTCTGATTACTTTTTTAAGTAGTTGTGAGCCACGTGTTGACACTTTACAAATTGCTCTTGATATTGAAGATGAAGGTCGCTACGATGAATTATTTGCTTATTTTAGTGAGAAAACCGGCTATCAAATTAAAGCAACATACGGACAAGATATTGGTAAATTAATTGGTA
This sequence comes from Erysipelotrichia bacterium, assembly GCA_012522695.1. Lineage (GTDB taxonomy): Bacteria > Bacillota_I > Bacilli_A > RFN20 > CAG-826 > UBA1424. The sequence goes on along the minus strand of JAAYJX010000135.1, from coordinate 844 downwards.
CAAAAAATGAACCTGACATTATTAAAACGAGTACCGTTGTTGTTGAATCAATGAAAGAAACACTTTTAGATTTAAATTCTTTTATTGAAAAAAGCACGGTTGTTAAAACAACTAATTATGTATCCTCATTAATGGATGCTTTAACAATTGATAATAAAGTTTATGCTTTACCAACTTCAATTAACACTTCACTTCTTTATTACAATAAAACGCTATTTGATAATTCAGCGAATGAATTAAGACTAACTTTAAATTTAGATCCCTTAGAAAGCGTTTATCCACAAGCTGATTGGGATTATGAAGATTATCAAAAAGCTGGTCTTGTTTTATCGAAGTATAGTAGTAGTGGGTCTAATCTTTTTTATTCACAATTTGGCGCGGAGACGCAGCTTAATTGGTGGGGTGAATGGCTCGTTTATTTACAACAAATGGGTGGCTCGTTTTATGAGGCTAATTCAAATAATCGAATTTGTGCTCTTACTTCGCCTGAAGCAATTGCTGCTACAACTTTTTTCCGTGAAAAATCAATGGGCGGTATTAATAAAAAATTCGCACCAAATGCTATCGAATTAACTGGTGATGCATCTTTTATGGGTGGCAATATTGCCATGATTTTTGGCGGACATATGGGCGATTGGTATAGTTATGATGCATTAAATTTAGACTGGGACGTTCAAGTTTTACCAACACCAGTCGGACTTCCAAACGCACGAGGTGGTGAAATTTCGGCCGATGCCTTTGGCATTTCGATTAGGAGCAAAAAAAGTCAACAAGCTTTTGCCTTTTTAGAAGTGTGGACTGGTGAAGAAGGCGCCTTACAAATGTTTAAATACGGAAAAGTAAG
>JAAYJX010000134.1 GCA_012522695.1 Erysipelotrichia bacterium | reverse complement strand
TTTACAAATGTATATTTTTTTGAATTTACACACTTTTTGGGACAGTATCCCGCCTTTTCCTTTAAAGCCCCGTAGGGGCGACATCTTTAGGTTTGGTCGTGGATAGTAGAATAAGCGATTAGGGAGTCAATTTGTTCCGGAATAATCATCCTACGTCCTGACTTTGACGCTGGGACACCTTAAATTGAATTCCAAAATTTATCATCATCCTTTTCAAAAGACAAAATCTTTCTTTTTATTTCTTCTGTTTCATTTTTTATTCTTGCACCAATAATATATTTATATCCACCTGATTCTAAAAGTGATATATTAGATTTGTTCATTAAACCGGAATCGGCTACAATTACAAAATCTTCTAATTTAAATCGCCGAACAAAATCTTCAACTATAGGCAACATCGTTCTTCCTTCATACTGAGAGCCATTAAATAATGAATATAAGAGAGGATACCCATCCTACACAATTCATCTATAGTAATTTTTTTAAAACTGCTACCAATAGTTTTTATAACACGATATTTTCCGTGACTTTTATCTATCACTTGTACACTTACAATTCCACTTGGATTTTTTTCTTTCTTATAAACATGCTAAAAAATAGAACCTTTTATGCTGGGTCACACATTTCGGTGTCCCAGTATTATTATCTTATTGTATTTTAGTAAATTAATAAATATCTGAATTTAAAGTGTCAAAGTCAGGACTATCCTTCGATGTTTAGCAAAGCCGTCGACATCCTCGAGGAAGTAATTCCGGAAACTATTAAAAATGTGAAAGTAAGATACAAAATGAACCATCGCATCAAATGCGCCTTACCATCGATTCACTTCAAAAAAGCCACAAAAGTAATGATTGGATAAACATGAATAATAAATCAATCATCCCCACTTTGTCGATCATTGAATGAATGATTAGCTATGAACGATTAACACATATGCCGTACCTATCAATTGGCGCCTACTCAGCCTCCAATTGGCGCCTACTCAGCCTCCAATTGGCGCCTACTGGGACCAATGGCATACTATCTAATTTTTAATCTTACCTTATTTAATTTAATGCAGCCTACTAGGTATTTTGTAATAGGTAATGGAGCCAGGTGAAAACGATCGGAAGTTAAGCATATATATTCTATTAAACAGCTACGGATACCTCGGAACGAAAAACCATTCTCTCGTAGGCGGTCACTATAATCTGATTCAAAATAGCGTGTGGTCACACCATAAAACAATAAAGCTATTTTCCCCCTAAAATCTTTTGAGTATGTTCTACCCTGATTTGTTGAATTTTTTTCTGTTGTGTGTTATAAAGTTTATCCAAATATCGATATATTTTAAACAACTGAACATCCTCATCCAAATATGATTTTAAATAATCTACTGTATCCGATTTGCTCATTTATAGTTACATATCCATTGTTCACCTTTCCTACACAATTCATCTATAGTAATTTTTTCAAAACTGCTACCAATAGTTTTTATAACACGATATTTTTCATGACTTTTATCTATTACTTGTACACTTACAATCCCACTTGGATTTATTTTCTTTCTTATAAACATGCTACAAAAATAGAGCCTTTTAATGCTGGGACACCGAAATGGGTGTCCCAGCATTATTATTTTT
>JAAYJX010000016.1 GCA_012522695.1 Erysipelotrichia bacterium | reverse complement strand
TACCAAGTCCACAAGCTTCGTAAGTTTGAATACGATAAATAGGTTTATTAAACATATCAGCGGTAATTTGACAAATTTCATCACTTTGTGAGCCCCCGCCGGAAACAGTTAAGCCATTAATTTTTTGGCGAGAACTTTTTTCTAAATGTTCCATCCCCTCAAGAAGACCATAACCAATTCCTTCAACAATGGCTTTATACATATGAACGCGAGTATGTTCGCTTGAAAAACCGATAATACTTCCCTTTGCTTCAGGTTGTTTTAATAAAGGTGCCCAGTAAGGTTGTAAAATTAAACCATCGCAACCAGGTGGAACTTCTTTAAGTTTATGATTTAGTAATTCTTCAGGTGTAATTTTCAAAATTGATGCTTGTTTAACCTCATCTTCAGCAAACTCTTTTTTAAACCAACTAATCATCCAATAACCTCGATAAACTTGAATTTCAGGATTAAACGTTCCTAAAACACCACCTGGATAAGCAGGCATGAATTTTTGTGGCTCGACATATTTAGTTAAAGAAGTTTGAATTGTAGCAGCAGTGCCGAAACTTAAAGACGCTAAGTTATTTTTAAAAACACCGCACCCTAAAGTTTCACAAGCTTTATCGCTAGCAGTCGCAATAACAGGCAGCCCTTCTTTAATATAATATTTTTGTGAAGCTTTCTTCGTAACAACACCTAGAAGCTCACCAGGATGAATGAGGTCTTGCAGTTTATTTTCTTCAACACCGAAAATGTCAAATTTTAGATGTGAAGGTTTATACCATTTGTTTTTTTTAAAATCAAAAGGGATATGCGCAACTTGTGAAGCGCTTGAATCGAGTAATTTGCCAGTTAATTGATAATTCAAATATCCACTTAAAACAATGTATTTATACGTCTTTTGCCACATCTCTGGTTCATTTTCCTTAAGCCAATTACTTTTTGATATTTTTCTTTGATCATCAATTGCCTCACTCATTCCAACGAGCCGAAACAGAAAACGCGAGAATAAGGGAAGCGGCGTTTCACACTTTGCTTGTCTTTCATCAAGCCACAAAATAACATCTCTAAGAGGTTCAATGTTTTCGTCTACGCATAAGCAAGTATCACGAATCGTTGTAATCGTCACTCCAATAATTCGTTCAACTAATTGAGGATTATTTTCATGTATATGTTTTGAAGCTTTAGCAAATACATCTAAATAAACAGAAGGTTTTATTTCAAAAAAACCAGGCTCTAGTGAATAAAAAGGCGGGAAAAAAACTTGTTCTTTAGCTAAGACATTTCCGCTTGTGTCAACTAATAAAGCACGCATGCTTTGTGTTCCACAATCAAAGGTTAAAATTAATGGATTAGTTTTCATAATAAAAATTCCTTACTTCATTATTATAAACACATTTCTCTTTATTGATAATAGAAAAAGCCCGCTTTTGCGAGCGGGCCTTAGTAATGATCTTCTTACTATTGCGGAACAATTGCTCCGAAATCTTCTTCGGTTAGTTCGTAGTAAGTATTTAAATCACTTGGGAAAGAAACAGAGACGGTTTTATTAATGTTAGCAATATCAAGATGAAGGCTAGCGTCAAGTGAATGAGTTTGAGATTCATCTTCATCATTAATATTAACATCAACATCAACATCAATATAAAACTTATTAAGATAACCATCAGAACCAACACCGATTGTTATTTTAGCTTCAGTAATAGTTACCATGCTTGATAGCATAGAACGAATTGAGTCCTTAGCATCATCAATTGATCCTCCTCCATTATCTTCGCCCTCAGAAGAAACAAGATAAAAGACATCAACAAGATCATCCATTGTAACTTCATATTCAACAACAATTCCACCTGCTTCTATTTTAGCTGATACGTTACGTATTTCATTAAAATATGGTAGAACAGAATCAACATCTAATGGTTGTGGAGATAAGACAAAATTATCTTCTAGTTCGAACAAATCAGAAAGATTTCCAACGTTGTATTTAAGTTTGGATGGTATTTCTTCAGATGGTTCTTCTGCCATAACAAGATAAGAAGTAGGTTCTTCTTCCTCAACGGGTTGCATTTCGGATAAAAATAGAGTTAGGACATCTATAACGTCAGTTAAATCTACATAAGCCCAACCATCTTTTAAATAAGCAGATATCCCGGCTTCCAGATCTAAATTAACCGGATCTTCAAAATCTATCAAATCTAAATCCAAATTTAATGATGTATCTAAAATAATACTTGCCTCAGCATTATCGCCAAATAGTTTATTAGCTTTGATAGCTAAATCGACATTTGCATCAACTGAGACTGTTTGAATTAC
>JAAYJX010000133.1 GCA_012522695.1 Erysipelotrichia bacterium | reverse complement strand
TAGAAAAAATTATTATTGCTCCTGAAAAAATGAAAGATGTTCGTCTTTTTAAAGATCAAGAATATTATGTTTTTACAAGACCTCAAGGTGGGGCTGCTAAAAGAGGTAAGATTGGATTTGCCAAAACATCATCTTTAAAAAATATTACAACCGAATTTATCCAAAACGCCCCTTTAATTGACGATTTATTTGATGATGATATTTGGGGAGGAGTTAATCAAATTCATTTACTAAGCAATGGTTTGTTAGGTATTTTAGGTCATGTTGCGATGATGAGTGAAAAAACAACTAGACATTATTATGCGATGACTTTTTGTTTTGACCCTTTTAACTTAAAACGTAGTGATATGAAAATTATTGCAGAAAAAGATGACTTTGGTGAAAGCGAATATAAAAGAGAAGATTTAAAAGACGTGCTTTTTTCAGGTGGTCTTATTCGCCATAAAAACAAAACGGCTAGTTTATATACAGGCGTTAATGATTGTGAAGGGCACGTTGCCTTAATTAAAGATCCATTTTTAGAATATGAAGAGGAGTAAAAAAAATGAAAAAACATTTACTTATTAGTTTGCTAACTTTAATAGTTGTTCCCATTTTAAGTTCATGTGAACCTATTGTTGAACCAACCTCAAGCGATTCTACTAATACATCAACAACCGATGTAAGTAGTGATCCAAGTGATTCGAGTAGCCCAACATCTTCAAGCGATTCGAGTAGTCTGACAGATTCAAGTGATTCGAATGAACCAACGAGTAGTGAGACACAAAGTGATACAACTTCTTCAAGTGATTCTTCAACGACTAGCCCGACTACGGAAGACACATTAATTGAAATTAATTCAAAGTTCGATTTTGATGAGCCCAAAGATATTTATTATGAAATTATGCGTGATTATAAATTAATTTCACACATTGAAGGGCACGGAATTGCTGATGGTGATTATATTATTAACAATCACTTTCTTATTATTTTAAAAGATTTCTTAATTCACCTTAATCCAGGAAATTATCATTTTGATGTTCATTTTACAAATCGAATTGAACCTATTAACATTGAGATTTTAAATCGCAATAATATGTACCGTGTTATTAATGGTTCTTTTGAAACAGGTAATTTTTTTGGTTGGGAAGGTAAAACTATTTTTAAAGGCGAGAAAAATTTATTTTGTTTCCGCGAAGACGGAATTGTTATTAATAATAAATATTTAGAAAGCGAAGTTACTTATGATGGCGTGGGTAATTATGTTTATGGCATTCCAACAAGTAGTAATCAAAGTAAATGGGAAGAAAAAATGGGACGCCTTATTTCTAGTAGTTTTATTTTAGGCGGAAGTGGCCACGTTTCCTTTATGCTTGGCGCGGCTAAAAATAGCGATTTAGTATATGTCAGTTTTTATGATAATCAAACAAATGAAGAAATTGCTCGTTATGGTAATTATTTATACGACTTTACAAAAACAAATAGCGATAATATTAAACTAAATTTATTTCAAGCTGATTTAAGCGACTATTTAGGTAAATCATTACGTGTTGAAATTATTGATTTAGGTATTAATAGTTGGGACTTTATGACTTTTGATCATTTGGAAACATATTTAGAAGTGCCTTTAAGTGAAGCTCATCCTGCGATTAATATTCGGCCAGTATTTACTCAAGTCTACGCTCCAAATCAAGTAGCTAATGGACGTTTTGAAGAAGGTTTAGAACATTGGAGTATTTCAACCCAACCAGGTTGGCAAAGAAGTAGTGGCTCGATGAATACTTGGCGTGTTAGTAATGGTATTTTAAAAAGTGATGATGGTGGTGATGCTGCCCGCGGTTTAATTCGTTCTTCGCTTTTCCGTGTTGATG
>JAAYJX010000132.1 GCA_012522695.1 Erysipelotrichia bacterium | reverse complement strand
GGAGGCTCAGGGATTTGAACCCTGGCGGGGCTTGCACCCCCTACCGGTTTTCAAGACCGACCCCTTCAGCCGCTTGGGTAAGCCTCCTTATAAAAAAAGTTGGTGGACCAACTAGGATTCGAACCTAAAACCTACCCGTTATGAGCGGGGGGCTCTAACCGTTGAGCTATTGGTCCGCTTAATTTTAAAAGATATTAGTGAGGATGATCAAAATCCAATCATGAGTTGTGATACTTTTGTTTCTTTTAAAAAGCTTTCACTTAATTGCATTTATTGATACACAATAGAACTAATCAATAAAGCTAGTAATTGCTTTAGAAATAAGCAAAGCCGTAAGGATGCTGAGATATTAAAAAGATTCAAGGCTTTTTGAATCTAATAAAAAATCCAAAATCCCAATTATTAATACTCCCTCTTCTGATATCCACGGTAGGGCATCTTCCTTTACGATGATAACTCTTTTAAAAACATCATCTATCTTTAGTAAAGGTCGCGTCTCTTGAATCGTTTTTTCTCTAGTTTCTAAGTTAAGAGCTACTTGAATATAATATCGATAATTATTTTGGTTACAAACAAAATCAATTTCATATTGTTTCCGCGTCCCTGCTTCTCTTACTTCAACGACTCCAACGTCAACATTGTATCCTCGTCTTACTAATTCTAAATAAACGAGGTTTTCCATAATATGATTTTCTTCTTGTTGACGGAAATTAAGTAACGTGTTTCTTAGACCAATATCCGTAAAATAATATTTGGAAGTGCCTTCTATATATTGTTTGCCTTTAATATCATAACGTTGGACATTATCAATTAAAAACGAATCTTTTAAATAACTCAAATACTTTAAAACAGTATTAACAGATAATGTTTTATTTCCTTTACTTTTATATGTATTAGTTAATTTTCTTGCACTAGTCAATGACCCAATTGAGGATGCAATAATTTTAGCAATAGATTCTAAGACTTCATTTTTTTCCAAACTATTTTTTTCCATAATATCTTTAAAATAAGTAATTTCAAATAAGTTGTTTAAATAATCTTTTTTCTTCTTTTCCGTATCTAGTGAAAGTAGTAAGGGCATCCCCCCATATCTAATATAATGGCGATATGCTTCGTGTTTGCTTAAATTACTTGCTTCATAATATTCTTTAAAAGATAGCGGCCAAATTCTAATTTCAAGGCTTCTACCTCGAAATTCACTAACAATATCTGAAGATAAAAAACGCGAATTACTACCAGTGACGTATACATCAACATTATTCATGTTTAAAAATCCGTTTAAGAGTGATTCAAACTCAGACACAAGTTGAATCTCATCTAAAATAACGTAATGCATTTTGTTATCAATAATTTTGTTCCGAATATAATCATCTAAAACAATTGGGTCTAGTAGAGGTTTATTGCGAATTTCTTCTAGATCGACTTTAATTATATGGTCCTCGCTTATACCGTTTGATTTTAAATGATTAATAAAAAGCGGGTCTAATAAAAAAGATTTGCCGCTTCTTCTAACTCCGGTTATAACTTTGATTAAATTAACGTGTTTACTTTCAATTAATTGTTTTAAATAAACATCTCTAGTTAAATACATAAAGCTCACACTCCCACTGAACACTTTCGCCATATTTGTCGTTTTTGTTCACTTTAATATTACAACAAAGTAAACTTGCTGTCAAAAGTAAAATGCACACTTTAGCCATTTTTGGCGAAAGTGTTCACTCAAACAATAATATTTAAATAAAAACTCCCTTTGTAATCTTTTTATAAAAGATTATGAGGAAAGTATCAATTTACATGGCGGAGGCTCAGGGATTTGAACCCTGGCGGGGCTTGCACCCCCTACCGGTTTTCAAGACCGACCCCTTCAGCCGCTTGGGTAAGCCTCCTTATAAAAAAAGTTGGTGGACCAACTAGG
>JAAYJX010000131.1 GCA_012522695.1 Erysipelotrichia bacterium | reverse complement strand
GGAGGCTCAGGGATTTGAACCCTGGCGGGGCTTGCACCCCCTACCGGTTTTCAAGACCGACCCCTTCAGCCGCTTGGGTAAGCCTCCTTATAAAAAAAGTTGGTGGACCAACTAGGATTCGAACCTAGAACCTACCCGTTATGAGCGGGGAGCTCTAACCGTTGAGCTATTGGTCCGTTTGTTTGGTAGCTGCGAGGGGATTTGAACCCCTGACCTATCGGGTATGAACCGATTGCTCTAGCCAACTGAGCTACACAGCCATTTTGGTGGAGCTAAGGGGGCTCGAACCCCTGGCCTCCTGGTTGCAAACCAGGCGCTCTCCCAACTGAGCTATAACCCCAAGTAAATGGTCGGGATGACAGGATTTGAACCTGCGGCCTTCTGTTCCCAAAACAGACGCGCTACCAAGCTACGCTACATCCCGCTTGTTTTAAGTAGTGGCGCGCCCATCAGGAGTCGAACCCGAAGCCTTTAGATCCGTAGTCTAACGCTCTATCCAATTGAGCTATGGGCGCACATTAAAAAGTAGCAATATATAATATACAACTAAAGCGACTTAAGTTTCAAGAGAAAACGTTAAATGTTTGCTTTATAAGTCTTTATAAAGTCATTCAAGAAAAAAAGATGGATTTCATTTTATATGAAAGGCTAAATCATATTTAAAAAGTGGACTAAAAAAAGGAGTGTCAAATTTTTATTTAATTTCGACACTCCCAAATAAACAAATTGTGTTTACTTAAGTTTTAGTAACTTACGTTAAAATATAATACTTTAAAGTGCTAGTTACGTAATCGTAAATGCAATAAAGGCTTCCTATTTTTTCATCATGAGCCTTACTATAAAAATTAACACCATACTCAATGTTCTCTGTCGTGCCTACTAAAAATAAACTGCTTCCTGCATAGTTTTTATAAAGTCTTACACCAGATATTTCGCTATAAGTAATTCCTTCTCTAGCACCGTATGTTCCATAAACAATTTCAGAACTTTCTTGTGTATGACCATTAGCATCAATCCGTCTATTTTCTTCTTTTATAGCATTGTAGTTATAGGCATAGTCATTAAAAAACAAAAACGGATCTCTATATTCAAATGGCACAACAATTTTGCCATCTAATTTAATTAATCCGTAACGATAATTATCACGACTTCTTAAACTAATTAAATTAACACTTGGTAAGTAGTTAACATAATTATAATTAGATAAATCAAGAATGACGTCATGATTTTCATCAACAATTTTATTATAATTAGTTAAGTAACGATTTTGACCAATTTTAATAATATATGGGTCAAATTCTTTTAAAGTTAAATTTACTAATGGCTTTAAATTAGCATCAAAAAGAACGCTGGCTTCTTCTAATAAGATTTTATTTTCGATTTTATTAACGTCAATCGATACATAACTAAACTCTTGCTTGTTATTTAAATACAAATTGTCAAAGGGGTAAAAATAGTCAAGATCGAAAACATATTCAAAGTTTGGATAATTTTTAACTTTGCCGTTTGTTAAATCGATGCGTGATGTATCAAGCATGTACTTTGCACCTTCATTAATAAAATCGTATTTTTTCGCATCATCTGCTACTCTTGTTATCGTTTGAATAATAAAATATTTATCAAAGAAAAAAGAATAATCAAGTGCGCCGTCAGGATAAGTTACCGTAAAGATTTTTTCATCATTTTTGTAACCAACCATTTTTGTGTCAAAAAATTCATATTCGTATTCTTTAAGTTTTGGCATTAAAAAGACTGGAAAAGCTTCTTTTTCTGGCTGTGTAATATAATTATCATCAGCCACAGTTAGGGCTTTTCTAACAAAATTTTGTTTATCATCAAAACTTACTTTGTAACGTATGTAACTAGTTACATCGTTTTCAACTAAAGTTATCGTTTCAATAGTGTAGCTATAGTTTGTTGAATAAGAAATATCAAGATTAAAATCATCATAATTAGCAAATGGAACTAAATATTTTTGTTCTTGGAAACAATAAAATGAAAAATGATACTCATCATCTACTTCTTTTACAAGAAATGCTAACGCACCATAAACAACAAGGTCCTCAAAGTTAGTTGAGTTATTATTAACATAATCAACCTCACCTAACATAATATCGCTAAATATTAAGGGGAGGGCTTCTTTTTTACTTTCAAGATCATATACTCCTATAGTCGCATCCTCATCAGCAACAATAACATAAGAAAGAACTACATCATCATCAACATAATCGTATTTTTTAAATTCTTCTGATTTTGTAAAACCTTTAAAGGCATTATCACTATAATGAATCGAGTTATTTTCTAAAAATCCTTTTGGAAATTCTCCATCTAAATTAAGTGACATCGGCAAATGATTTACTATATCACAGCCAACTAAAAAGAAAACCGAAACAAAAATAGTCAAAAACTTCCATCGCCTTTTCATCATATTACTCTCCTTTTCTATTTTAATATAAATAAATTATTTATATTCTCATCACTACTTCTTCTTCATTCATTTGCCCATAAGTAAAAAACAACATCAAAACAAATTTCAAAATTTAAAAGTAGCGATCACTAATTTCAATATGATATATATTTTGATAAATGTCAATATCGACATATGAGTTTTTAATCTGTATCAAACAATAATTTATAGTTGTTAACTAAGTCTTAAAGCAGGGAGTATACCTAGATGTGTGCGGTATACATATTGGCTACCAAAGCCGCCTCCAGTTTCAACACATCGACTATATCCTTGATTATAATCATAAGGTGATCGTAGCCAAAAGCGAGAATTACTATTACTAGTTGGTACTTCAATACCCATTGCTTTTGCATAATCAGTTGCTTGTCTTGTTCTAGAAGGATTACTATTAAAACCATATGTTGTATTCGTTGCTTCATGATGACTTAATAAAAATAATTTATCGTTGGTGTTTTCACAAGCATATTTATTAGAACTATACCCTGTTGAGGCAACACTATTATCAATAATAGTTGTGCTTATTAGTAATTTTTCTACTAAACTAAAGACATTCGTATAAAAAGAGTCATTTAACCAAGTTCTAATATCGCTTTCTTTATAATTGTTTGGATATATTGTTTGATCACCTATTGTTCTACTGCTGTTTGAATAATGATAGTCTTGACTATCAAGGATTTTATTAGAAAGTAGTAATGGTCCTTCACTTTCATCAACTGATAATACATCCCAAATAAGTGGTTCATATTTAAACCAATAAGTTGTGTTAATGAAATAACCATTATTATCTTGAAATGAATTACTTTCAGAAGATGATAAGTCTGTTCGATTTGGTCGATAAGAAGTAAAATAAACACCACGATATAATTCACCATCTTCTAAAACATCTTGATACCACATAAAGTCAGTTATATTTGAGTTAGAAATATAATAATCATATGATGTCCAAGATTTACTATCTAATGATGTTGGTAAGTCTCCACCTTCATCATTTAGTATTTGAATTAAACCATCATCAGTTATTTGTGATTGAGGATACATCCCCATTTCATAAGTTTCACCCGCTTCTAATTGATAAATATTAACACAGCTAAATTCAATACTTATACTAGAAATAAAAGCATCATTATTACCTAAGGCAACAACTTTTAAATAGTTAGGTTGAAGATGATTAAAAGATGTTGATACTTCTAAATTACTACTAGTATCAAACTCTACATAACATTCTTCATTAAATGTTTGAAAAGCTGACCAATATACACCTATATGAGCATCAGCGTTAGCTTTAGTTATGCTAATGCTAGTCATACCAGATATTGACTCTATGTTTTCAAATGAACCACCTACTTTGATAACTTGCCAAACATTATCTCCATCACTTACATCAACGTAACTAACCTCAATCGAATTATTAAGTTCTGTTTTAAATTCTCCATCACCACTTTTAAATTCTAAATTAGTTACAAGTTTGTTTGTTTGAGAAGTTAGACTAATTGAATAAGTTTCGTTTTCACCGCGAATAAGATGATGGTTAGTGTTTGAGTTATTTATTCCTGCAATTAAAAAAGTAAAAACAATCGAAAAGACAAAAAAGGACTTAAAAACAAAATTTCTTTTTTTCATAAATTACCTCACAAATCGTTTGTTCTTTTTCATAATAACATAGAAGGATTTGCTTTTAAAACAGGCTATTTTTCGATAAATATTTTTGTTAAATAACAAACTTAATGCAATACACATAAATATTCTTAATACGTCAATTATTAAATTAACTATTTTTTTATCTAAACGACTTAAAGATCACCATACTCTTCATCTAACATATCAGAAAAAGTGTAGTCTTCGTCTACTCTACCAATAAAACACACTACTTCCTTCTTTTCGTTATAATATTTTAAACCTTTGTTCTTCTTAATTCTGTCTAGTTCAATAAAAAAATTTCTCTTCATTGCATCTAACTCTTCTTGAGTAACATTTACTAGTTCGGAGAGTTCTGCTACTTTTTCAAAAGCTTGATCCAAACTAACCGTGTTTGGTTCACCACTATCAGTAATAATCATTACTTTAATTTGTGGAGGGTTAAAGAATAATTTAAATTTTTTCTTTTTATTATTCTTCAATAATTGATTTCTTTCATAGTCCTCTTTGTCTATGTCTTCATACGTGTATTCTTCATCCACTCTTTCAATTATACAAACCAATTCTTTCGTCCTATTGTAGATTCTAAAGGGATCATTAAAAGGGAGTTTATCTAAAATATCATTGAAACTTACTTCTAATTTTATAACTTCTTCTGTTATAGGAAAAAGAGGAAACCCAAGAACATATTTCACATATTCAAACGTCCTTTTTCGATTAAAGGCGCGTTCTTTGCTATTATCACTAACAAGGCACGCTAAAGGAACTATGGGCCCTTTATAAAAGGTGGCTTTAAATCTTTTCATATATTCTTTCCTTTCTTTTTTTGCCATAAAAAGAAGAAAAGTCCATCGATATGACGGACTTACTTTAAATAAAAAATAATCCATCATTCAAGCTTTAGCACCTTGCCATTTAGGTAGGTTGCTGAAGGGTCATCGAGCTTGTCTCTTACCTTCTCTTTATGGCTATTTTATTATAACTACTTTTGGGTGATTTGTCAATGTGTTTAAGCCCTTGAGTTCCCCCTTTTTTCGAGTCACTCTCTCTTGATAAGAGATATTTTATTGTAAACTTAGGTTAAAAACGATGTTTTTTGGTAGTTTTCTAACGTTTTAGATACAAACGCCCCTTTTATACTAGTAAAATTTATC
>JAAYJX010000130.1 GCA_012522695.1 Erysipelotrichia bacterium | reverse complement strand
TTCTGTCCGCAATTGGAAACCGGTCAAAGAGGTCTGGCTAAACCCATCGAAGGAGAGTAACGAGTTAGAGAGAAATGTCGTATTAGCTGCATAAGAAATCGGACAACTTGCTTGACAAACACCGATAATGCGCTCCTGATTGCCCTGATTTATATGTTATCTCAAAATCAAGTGGCTCAGGTCTATGTTGACATACAGGGAACTCGTCTGTTGAGAGAGCAACAATTAAATAATCGCCTTGTTGTTTAGCACGACGCAGTAGGTTGATGTGACCGTAGTGCAAAAGATCAAAAGTCCCATAGGTTATAACTCTCTTCATTTCAACCTTCTCTTAGAATCTAAATATCCACCAACCATTAGCTTAACAATCTTATAAAATGAATAATCTGGAAATAACTTCTTACGCCTTACAGCAAATTGCAAAATAAGAAGCCAGACAATTTTATTAGATATTGCATAAAATATAGCGCCACGATCAAACAGAAACTTTTCATTGTATCCTGTAAACCAAGAAGAATCTGACTCCGTTCTTTTTAATATTTTTTCAGGCACATATAACATTTTAAAATATTTATAACATTGAGCTAAAAAGATATTCTCTTCTCCTGAAGAATACACACCGCTGCCTGTACCAAAACCCTCATTAAAAAATATACCTTTATCTAAAACAGCTTGGCGCTTAAATGCAATTTGCCATGAAGAAAATCCAAGAATATTAAGAAAAAAAACTTTTTTCTTTTTATTTGGGTAAGTTTTATTATAATTATCTAAATTAAAAATTATAAAATCAAAACCATTATTTTTATTAAACGAATCTAATATTTTTTTATTGAAATTGTCATAGTAATATAGGTCATCATCTGACAGCAAAACAATATCGGCATTACTATTCATTAAAGCCATATTTCTACTTTTGCTTAACCCTCGCTCTTTAGTATAAAATATTTTTGCTTTACCAGTTTTAAGTTCCAGTTCATCTGTTCCTTCAAAATCACCTTGAACAATAACAATTGCATCACAGCTAATATTCATACTAGCTAGCATTTCTGATACTTGATTAGTATCTTTATGCATGGTAGAAATTAAAATCTCAAAATTCATTTTTATACCCACAATATACTTTTATATAAAAACTCTGCTTTAGCTAAAATTGTAACTTTAAATATATAAGGCAAAACCACATAGGCTAAAATTAAAACAAAATCTAATTGGCGCTTATTAGTATAATTAAAATATAAAACATAATACACTGGAAATAAGTAAAATAAAATAAAATAATAATAGACTCTAGTTGCAATGCCTAAGGATAGTGCTAAAAGAAAAAACCAGTAGGTAATTGTAAATAAAAATATCATACAATGAAAATATCGACCAAAATCGCTATCAGTTTTTTTATAAATTAAATAAAAATAAAATACTACTGGCAAATAGTATAGTTTTGTTAAAAATAGTTTAATTGTTTGCGGCTCTGCATAGCTACCCTGCAAATAATGCAAATAGCTTGGTAATATTAAGCTGGTAACTTCATATATGAATTTACCAGCAAACAAATAACCTGCAGCTGATGCAACAAACAATAGAAACAAACTTTTATTAAATTTCCTCTGAAGATAAAACAGAGGGTAAATAACCAATAACAGCCAAGCAGTATTATGGAAAAGTG
>JAAYJX010000129.1 GCA_012522695.1 Erysipelotrichia bacterium | reverse complement strand
GATGTATTTTAAGATTATTTTATAAATTAATATTATGATAGACGCTTTGTACGTCTTCGACATCATCAAGGACGTCTAATAGTTTTAAAAATGCTTCTTTATGTTCTTCTTCTAAATCAACAAATTCGTTTGCGACCATTTGAATTTCTGCAACTTCAAAATCAGTTACACCTAATTCATTAATTAAGTCTTTAGCCTTACCAAAATGTGTTGGAATAATAATAACTTCAATTAAATCATCTTCACTTGTTATATCTAAAACATCAACATCATTTAAAATAAGCGCTTCTTCAACATCACTAATGTTTTCATATTTAAAAACTAAAATACCACTTTCAGTAAAGTTAAATGCTATATTAGCCATTTGTCCATTGTTTTTTGTGACAGCCGTGCGAATATTAACAAAAGCACGATTTGTATTATCACTTAGTGAATCAATAATTAAATATGATCCGCCTGGTCCAATTGCTTCATAACGCCCAGGAGTGTAGTTTTCTCCACTACCTCCTTCAGCTTTTTTGATTGCTCTTTCAATGACATCTTTAGGTACTGATAAACCTTTAAATTTATCAATCGCTGAACGTAAGGCTAAATTAGAATTAGGGTCACTTCCGCCTTTTGCGGCAACATAAATTTCTTTAGCAGCGCGTGCATAAAGAGCAGATTTCTTTTGTCCGCTTTTGGCCATGGCAGCGGCTCTTACTTCAAAATGACGTCCCATGAATTTAACCTTCTATCTTATATTAATTATAAATTAATACTTAACTTTTACCAAATAAAGACCTTCAGGAGGCGCTTTATAATTAACGACTTGACGAGTTGAAGTATTAAATAAGGCTGCGACACTTTCATAAGATAAACGTTTTAAACTTACTTCAATTAAAAGACCAACAATCATCCGCATCATATAAGTCATAAAACCATTACTTGTAATTTCAATGTGCAAGGTTTTATTTACTCTTTTAATTTTTGCTTTTTTAATATGGCGAATAAAGTTTTGAAAGTCTTCATCTTTAGTCGTAAAGTTTTGAAAATTATGTTCGCCGACAAAAAGTTTTAAAGTTTTTTTCATCAAGCGAAGATCAAAATCTTTTGGATAAAAATAAAATAAATTAGCTTTTAAAGGGTTGTCTTCACCGTAGTTAATAATATAGCGATATGTTTTTTCTTTCGCTGATAAACGGGCGTGAAAATTTTCATCAACTTCTTTTAAACTTAAAAACAAAATTTCTCTTTTAAGCATTTTATTAACTGAATATTTAAACTTGTTTAAATCTACAATTGTTTTACTCGTATTAAAATGAATTGTTTGTCCAAGAGCGTGCACACCTGCATCAGTTCTTCCTGATCCATAAATAACTATTTCTTCATTTAAAATTGTTGATAAAACATTTTCAATACTTCCTTGAATTGTTTTTTCTTGTGGTTGTTTTTGAAAACCTTTAAAAGGTGTACCTAAATATTTAATAACCGCAAAATATCTCATTAATATTTAACCTCAAGAAATTAAAGATTGAATCATCTCAATAAAATTCCAATTAAGACTACTCGTAACAATTACAAACGCAGTAACAAGAGTAATTAAAACTAAAGAAAAAGTATCAGACATCTGCCATTTTAGTTGACGATATTTTGTTCTTTTACCGCGTGGATTATAACCGCGTGCTTCCATCGCATTAGCTAATTCTTCACTACGTAAAAAAGCCGACATAAATAATGGAACAATTAAAGAAAGAAGAGCTTTTATTTTTTCTTTTAATTTACCTCTTTCAAAGTCCACGCCTCGCGAAGCTTGCGCTTTCATAATTCGCATCGTTTCATCTAAAAGTGTTGGGATAAAACGCAGGGCAATCGAAACAGTCATGGCAATTTCATGTGCGGGAAATTTAATTATTTTTAGAGGTGACATATACCATTCAAGTGCGTAAGTTAAATCAAGTGGTTTAGTTGTCGATGTTAAAATTAATGTTAAGGCAATCATTAAGACAAGTCTTAAAATGATTTTTAAACTTTGAAATATTGATTCATAATATATGGCAAAATTACCAATTTTAAAAGCAATATTACTTGCGTTAAGAGGAGGAATTAAAACATTAATAAAAAGTAAAATAATAACCATCATCCATAAAGCCTTAAGTGAAGAAAAAAGTTGTCTTAAGCGAATTTTAGCAATAAGAAGTAACGTAACAATAAATAGAAGTAAAATACCTCCCATTAAGAAAGTCATCGTATATGTTTGATACGAATAAAAGACCGCGACCATAAGTAAGACAAGCATTAAAAGCTTTGACCTTGGGTCAAGGCGATGTAAAAGCGTCTTATAAGGGACGTAACGTCCTAAGGCAATCTTATTCACGTTTTAAGACCTTTCGCTCTGATAAGCTCATTTATGAGCGTTTCAAGGCTATTTACTTTAGAGTAGTCTAACTCTAATCCTTCTAATTTTAATAAATGCATAAATTCATATAATAGAGGCACTTCTAGAGAAGCTAATTTTTCTTCATCTTGAAATAACTCTAAAGGTGTACTTTGTAAGATAAGTCGTCCTTCATCAAGAAGAATGACATTTGTTGCATAATTAAAAACTAAATTCATATCATGAGTCACTAAAATAATTGTTTTACCTTCTTGGTGAAGTTTTTTAAACAAAGACATCATTTCTTTAGCCCCACGCGGATCTAAACCAACAGTTGGTTCATCTAAAACTAAAATATCAGGAGATAAAGCAAGAATACCGGCAATTGCTACTCTCCTTCTTTCTCCACCAGAAAGTTCAAACGGTGAACGTGTATAAAAACTTTCATCAAGCCCGACATAACTTAAAGCTTCATGAGCTATTTTTAATGCTTCTTCTTTTTTAACACCAAAATTACGTGGACCAAAAGCCACATCTTTTTCAACGCTTTCTTCAAAAAGTTGATATTCAGGAAATTGAAAAACTATCCCAACTAGTTGTCTTAAAGCTTTAATCTTTTTAGTTCGTCTTTTTTTATTTTTACTAATAATAAAGTCTTCTACTTCAACTTCACCACTACTTGGATATAATAAACCATTTAGATGTTGAATAAGTGTTGATTTACCGCTGCCGGTTTTCCCGATTAAAGCTGTAAATGATCCTTTTTCAATTTTTAAAGAAACATCATTTAAAGCTTCAAAAGCAAAAGGAGTTTTTGGACTATAAGTATAAAAAACATTACTAAACTTTATTGACATATCTTTTTAGCTACTTCTTCTAAGTTATTTGCATCACTTACATCAAAATCACGTTTTGCTAATGCTTTCTTTAATTTTATTAAAAAAGGTAAATCTAAATCGATTTCTTTTAATTTATCTTCGTGTTGAAATACTTCAATTGGCGTACCTTTTAAAACAATTTGGCCTTGATGAATTACAATAATTTCATCACTTAAAGAAGCTTCTTCAATATCATGCGTTATTGTAAGAAGCGTTAAATCTTTAATTTCTTTTTTCATTTCAAGAAGAATTTTTTTAACTTCTTTTTTACCACTAGGATCAAGCATCGACGTGGCTTCATCAAAAATAATAAGTTTAGGCTTCATGGCCAGAACACCGGCAATTGCTGCCCGTTGTTTTTGCCCTCCACTTAAATTGGCGGGTTCACTATTTAAAAAATCCTCCATCCCGACTTTTCTTGCAAACTCAATAATAATTTGTTTCATCTCTTCACGGGGCACTTGGCGGTTTTCTAAACCAAAAGCTAAATCATCTTCAAGCGTCGCGCCGATAAATTGGTTATCAGGATTTTGAAAAACAATTCCGACATCTTGACGAATTTTTTGCACACTTTTTTCACTTAAAACTTCATCAAAAACTTTAATTTCACCGTGATTTAGATTTAATAAACCTAAAATTAACTTTGCTAAGGTTGATTTACCACTGCCATTATGACCAATAATACTAACGTGTTTACCTTTTAGGACATCAAAAGATATTTGGTTAACCGCATCGTGTTTACCATCATAAGAAAAAGAAACATTATTTACTTCTAAGGCTTTCACTTATCTTGCTTCCTAGCTAAATAATCAAAAAGAATTGTAAAACCAACAAAAACAACGAAAAGACCGAGGATAAGAAGGAGGATGACCCACCACTGTAATGGCTTTTCTAAGTTAGAACTAATTGGATAAATTACACCAACACCAATTAAAGATAAAGCAATTAGGCCAGTAACAATTCTTTTTAATAAAGCTTTATTTTCTTTTTTCATTTTAAAATAACGTCAATTAACTCCCCAACATACTTTCTAACTTTAATATGCGCTAATTCAAATAAAAGCGCACTTGCTTTTGTCATTGTTGTGCCAGCATATTTATTTTCTAAATAAACGACTTCACTTATTCCGGTTTGAATAATTGCTTTAGCACATTCATTACAAGGATATAAAGTAACGTATAAAATTGTATCTCTTAAACGTGTACCATCTCTAATGTTTAAAATCGCATTCATTTCAGCGTGACAAACGTATAAATACTTAGAATCAAGACCTTCGCCTTTACTCCATGATATTTTATTTTCATCAATCCCGCGAGGCATCCCGTTATAGCCAATCGAAACAACTTTATTAAATCGATCAACGATACACGCACCGACTTGTGTATTTGGATCTTTACTTCTTTTTGCGCTTAATAAAGCAATACCCATAAAATATTCATCCCAACTAATTGGTATATGTTTTTGCTCCATAATGCCTCCCATTCTTAAAACTTTAATAATTATATCACTTTTATAATAAACTTATTATATTTGCCAATGAGTTTCTCAATTATTCAAGGATTTTCTATTTCATTTAGTGTATTATTAAAACTAATTTCAACAAAAAGGTCAATTTGTTATAATCAACTCGAATTGAGGGGTTGTTTTTATGAAATATATAAAACGTTTAAGCGAAAAAAAATTACAATTTTATTTGGAAACTTTTAAAAGCGTTGCGATTGTTGGACCAAAGTTTAGTGGTAAAACAACACTTGCTAAACAATTTTCAAAAAGTGAAATTTATTTAACTCCTTTAAATATTGAACAAAATAAAACAATCTTACAATTAAATCCGTCATTGTTCTTTGATGGACTAAAACCTAAACTTATTGATGAATGGCAATTAATACCAGAAGTTTGGGACTTAGTAAGACATCAGGTAGACAACGAGTCCGGTCGCGGGCTTTACATATTAACTGGTTCTTCTGCTGCTAATTTTGATGAATTGAGACATTCCGGTGCAGGTCGAATTGGTCGGATGATCGTTCGACCAATGAGCCTATATGAATCCGGTATATCAAGTGGACAAATATCATTATCAGAATTGTTTGAAGGTAAAAATTTTTCGATGATGAAATGTGAACTTAAAGTTGATGAATATGCAAAATGGATAATCAAAGGTGGATGGCCTGAAGGTATTAATGATAGTGAACAACAAGCTATCGAAAAAAATCAAGCATATGTCGAAGCTCTTTTAAAAGAGGACACTAATAAAGTAAGCGGCAAGAATTATAATGAGTTACGAATGAGAAAGGTGATTGAATCACTTGCAAGAAATATCGCTAGTGAAGTAACAAACATTAAAATCGAACAAAATATCAAGGCAACTGATGATTCTATTTCCAAAAACACATTAGTCGATTATCTTGAAGTTCTAGATAAACTTTATATTATCGAAGACCTAGAATCATGGCATCCAAATTTAAGATCCAAAACCGTTATTAGAACATCGCCAGCCCGCTTTTTTATTGATCCTTCAATTGGCGCGGCAGTTTTAGAATTAACATCAAATAGACTTATGAGTGATTTTGAAATATTCGGTCTTTTCTTTGAAGCATTAGCGCTTCGCGATATTCGAGTTTACGCTGATACTAATATGGGAAAAGTGTATCGTTATAAAGATAGTAATGGGCTAGAAATCGATATGATTATTCAATTATCTGATGGAAAATGGGCTGCTTTAGAAGTTAAGATGGGGTCGCATAATTTTGATCAAGCTGCGGAAAATTTAAAAAAACTAGCAGCTAAAATCGATAACAAAAAAATGTTGAAACCATCATTTCTTGCAATTATAACTGCTACTGAATACGCCTATAAACGAGATGATGGAGTTTTAATATTGCCATTAGGAATTTTAAAAGATTAATTTTGTAGTTGCCAAAAGCATTTATAAAAACATAACAACAAGAAAGTACAATAAATTAAAACTATTTAGTGTAATCCGTATAACAACTCCGGTTTACACGAATATTGCTAATAATCAAATTACAAATTAAAAGTAATTATCTAAACCAAATAAATAAGTCCCGTGACTACTCGTTGCTTGTGGAAAGTCTTGATAATTAGGAAGTGTAATTGAAACACTATCAGTACTAAATTCAAAAACAAAAACTTGATAAATTAAACCCCAAGATTCACCATCTAGAGATAAATCTAATAAAGCAATATCTTCACTTGTTAATTCAAGTGGAGGTGTTGGATCACCTACTTGATAATTTAAATCGATAAATTCTCTTTCAGCAAAGTGACCATTATAACCAGTTAATGTTTCTAAATTACCTTCACTATTAATTTTAGCTTCAAAACCCCATAATTCGGCCCATTCACTATATGTTCCTGGCGTGCCTCCATAATGAGCTTCATTACTTTCTAAACCAAACCATGAACCAACTGTATAAACTTTTAAATTTACATTATTAGAAGAATCTTTTACGCCTTCAAAAACAAAATAGACTTCGGCAAATTCTCCGCTGTTAAGATGTTCTTGATATGCACTATTAGCTATTACTAAATAATTATCAATTTCGCCATTTACAACAAAGTCTTTGTACTTATTAAAATCATCATTTGTTTTATTTGTCGAAGCATAAAAAGAATATATATTTTGTGGTTCACCATCAAAAAGATTAGCAAAATGAATGTTTGTTGCATCTTGCCAAATTGTTGTTTCTTCATAAATTCGATAATATGGATCACCTAGTTCGTATTCACCATCAACTTCAACAGCATCAGATGTAAAAACACTCGTTTCAATTTCAATTTTATTATCTTGATAATAGCTATAACCTAATATTTCATCCATGTATGCATTGGCTGGATTTTGCAAAATAATAGGATCATAACCAACCTTACCAACAAAAGAATTTTGTTTTACGTTTTCACTAGCTTCATCAATATGATCTAAAATAAGATTAATTTCACTATTAGATAATGCTCCATAATCTAAATCATTAATAATCGCTTTTAAAGAAGGTTGAGAAGAATTATCTTTTAATAAAACATATTCAGTTGATGTAGTATTAATACCAAAAGAACTGCCACTTGGGCCTTTATAAAGAGCGCCCATAATATCAAAGACAGTATCATCATAATATAAGTCAGTAATTAAAGTCTGCATTGCAGAGCGGTTTGTATCGTTATCTTCGTGTAACGAGCTAAAACCTACAAAGAAAGAAACATTAATTCCATCAATTATTATTGGGAAATTATTTCCACTATAATATCCAGTTGTAACATCTTTAAAAAGAACTAATTTTCCATAATCTTTAACAGGCAACGAAGCTAAATAACTAAGATCACTTGCGGCTTCAATAATTAGAGGCTCTATACCAACATCACTACTACTCATACCCGAAACAATACTAACATAATGACTTGGGTTATCACTACTAACGGCTAATTGTGGAACCCCCTCATTAAATGCATAAGGACCAGAAACATCAACAACATATCCAATCATTAAAGTAGCAGCATAAGAAACGTTATAAATTATAAGATTATCATTATTACCATCTTGAAGATAAATTTGCCCGCCATTTAAAGCCGTAACAGCACCGCGTGTTTTATATTCTTTATTAACTGTGCCTTCACTATGAATTGCATGAAATGGTGTATATCCACTTGGTAATGATGCATCCCAACTTGACACAGGTGCAGGTGGATTATTTTCATCAACCGACCAATGAGCTACTAATGTCATATCATAAGTAACAGGGTAACCATGAAAAACCCATTTTTCGTCATCAATAAACCAACCATCTAATTTATAATTACTTCGTGAAACTTCAGGTTTTGTAGCTTTTTCACCATGGTGAACATATTGATCACTAACAATAGAACCTCCGTTACTATCAAACGTAACAGTATGTATTTCAGGAGTTCCTAAACGACCATTAATTAAATCATCAAGCCATTCTTCTTCAGTTCCATCATAACCATAAACTTCACAATATATTTCGTAGGCAGATTTGCCATCATCGCCGTCTTTACCATCTTTACCGTTCGTTCCATTTTCACCATCTTTACCAGGTAAGCCTTGTTCACCAGTATCGCCTTTTTCACCAGTGTCACCTTTGTCGCCCTTATCACCTTGAGGGCCTTGTTCACCTTGCGGACCAGTTGCGCCAGTATCGCCTTTATCACCTTTAGCTCCGGTGTCGCCTTTATCGCCTTTGTCGCCTGGATTACCTTTTTCGCCTTGGTCACCTTTAATGCCTTGGTCACCTTTAATACCTTGGTCTCCGGTGTCGCCTTTGTCACCTTTATCGCCTTTATCGCCTTTATCGCCCTTTTCACCAGTTTCACCAGTATCTCCGGTGTCACCTTTATCACCTTTAGGGCCTTGAGGACCAGTTGCAGCTATACCAGTATCTTGATCACCTATCCACCAGTTACCATTGTCTCCAATATAAGGTGTTAAGCCATCTTCTCCAGTTTCACCTTGTTCTCCTTGTGGACCTTGTGGTCCGGTTACAGGAATATTTGTATTTTCATCACCAATCCACCATGTGCCGTCTTTAATATAAGGGGTATTGCCAGGAATACCTTGATCACCTTGATCTCCCTTATCACCTTGAGGACCTTGAGGGCCAGTGTCGCCTTTATCTCCTTGGTCGCCTTGGTCGCCTTTATCTCCTTGATTGCCTTGGTCACCTTTGTCACCTTTGTCTCCCTTGTCGCCGGTATCGCCTTTATCTCCTTGATCACCTTGAGGGCCTTGTGGACCAGTTTCACCAGTGTCACCTTTATCACCTTGAGG
>JAAYJX010000128.1 GCA_012522695.1 Erysipelotrichia bacterium | reverse complement strand
CCCAATTTTTTCAAGGGGAAATTCGGTATTAGTAATATCCCAACCATTAATACTATCATCGCCTGTTATATAATACTCGTTAGTGTCTTCAGCACTCACCTGTCTTGCGCTTTTAGCAGGATTAATAAACATCATACCTGCAAGCAGACTAAAGCCTGCGATAAAAAAGGATAAAAAATAAGAAAACTTCTTTGTTTTATTTTTCATAATGTATTTTCCTCCATGAAAATATAACTCATTAAGTTAATTTTATAAATTATTTGAATTTATGTCAATTAAGCGCTTACATTTAATAACTTACGATTTGGTCTTTAAAGGCACTCCAATGTTCGTTTTGTTTATAAATTTCTAAATAATCAGCTGGCACTTTATATACTAAAGTATCTTTTGTGCTTTCAAAAGAATTATTAAAACGGAGAGGAGGAGTTGATGGATGAAGTTTTACTTCATCTAAATATATACAATCAGCAAATGCCCGTGAACGTATTTCTTCGACTTTACTAAATAAAGTAATCGCTGAGATCTTACATCCTTCAAAAGCATTATTGCCAATAACTTTTAAATTTGCTGATAAAATAATTCCTTCTAAACTTGTACACCCACTAAAAGCATCAGTATCAAGATGAGTTAGTGTAAGGGGTAAGGCTAAAGCATATAGTTGTGTACAATTTTTAAATGCCGCTAAACGAATTCTAATTAAATGAACGGGCAATGTTAAAACTTGAATCACACCGTTATTTGCAAAGACATATTCACCGATTTCTAAAATAGGTTTACCATTATAAGTATTTGGCATAACAAGGTTATTTGTATTACCGCCATAAGAGACAACTTTATAACCTTCGTTATCACTAGTTAATTCAAAACCAAAATCGTTTATATCAAGTATGTCCCATTTTGCATGTAATGTTATTTCACTTGTGACGATTAAGGGAAAAGAAACGATGTTATTATAAGTAGCTTCTAGATACCATCCACTTAAATGAAAATCAAAATTATTAACAAGGGGCATTTGTTCAATATAATTCGTAAAAACAGAATCTAAAGTTTCTAAACAATATGTTTTAAAATGAACCCAAAAAGGTTCACCATCATGAACTGAAGAAGTACTAGTGTCGCTTGTATTAGTTGTATCACTTGTTGAATCAGGCTCACTCGTTGTTAACGTTGTTGTAGGACGATTTAAAAAATCACAACTTGCTAAAGTGAATAAACATACTAGTAAAGTTATAAGCCTTTTAGTTCGTTTCATAATTTTTATATATATTAGTATAACAAAATCTAAGGTGCTTACGTTTTATTTTCTTTTCTTTTTCGATATAATAAGCATTAATTTAAAACAAAAAATAATTATGAAATCACTTTGGACAATATTAATAACAACATTAAGTGTTTTAACGCTCGTTAATCCTTTTCAAAAAAACAAAGAAAACCAAAAACAAAATAATGAAGGTATTATCGTTCATTATCGAGGCGATTATCCTAATCCCCACATTCATTATTGGGATATTGAACCAAGTGGTTTATATACACCAACGGGTTGGCCTGGTGAAAAACTTATTAAAGATGCTAATGATTGGTACACAAAAGAGTTTATTGGTGTAACATCTATTAAATTAATTTTTAATAACGGAGGACAACCACAAACAAGTGATTTAAGTCGAACGACTGGAGAGTGGTGGTATTTAGGTCAAGGTTCAGGTGGTAAATGGTACGCTCAGGATCCTGATACAATCGAAGAAACAAGTAGTGAGGAAGCTCAAAAAATAAACTTACACGTTAAATCGACTTTAGATGTGCCAAAGATTTTATATTATGATTCTTTACCAGCTGGGACAAAAATTAACTTACCTACGAATATGTTTTCAGAAACAAATAACTGGTATCGTTATGGCTTTCATAAAATTAGTAGTATTAAAGTTAAAATAACTTTTGGAACAACTGAGACAAAAGAATATTATTTAACAAATGGTGAATGGTATTTAAAAGATGGTATTCTTACGTCATTTAAACCAAATGAAACTAGTAGTGGAAAAAGTGATTTCCGTGAAGAAACGATATATTTTCTTTTAACAGCTCGCTTTTATGATGGAGATCAAAATAATAATGTTCATTGTTGGGATGATCGACAAGCGCAAAATCCTGATACTGACCCAGCCTGGCGTGGTGATT
>JAAYJX010000127.1 GCA_012522695.1 Erysipelotrichia bacterium | reverse complement strand
GACTAGGTGGATATTTAACAACATGGAATGTTGGACTTCATTTTCTTGTTCCTTTTATTGATCGAATTGCAAAAAAAGTAACAATGAAAGAACAAGTATATGACTTTGATCCACAACCTGTTATTACGAAAGATAACGTTACAATGCAAATTGATACAGTTGTGTTCTTTCAGGTGACCGACCCTAAATTGTTTTGCTATGGCGTTATTAATCCGATTTCCGCTATAGAAAATTTATCAGCGACAACATTAAGAAACATTATTGGTGATTTAGACCTTGATGAAACTTTAACTTCTCGAGATATTATTAACGCTAAAATGAGGAGCATTTTAGACGTTGCCACTGACCCCTGGGGAATTAAAGTTAATCGTGTGGAATTAAAAAATATTTTACCACCAAAAGATATTCGCGATGCAATGGAAAGACAAATGCGTGCTGAGCGAGAAAGACGTGAAAAAATTCTTTTAGCAGAAGGGGAAAAACGCTCTGCTATTTTAGTTGCTGAAGGAAATAAAGAATCGGTTATTTTGAACGCCGAAGCCGAAAAACTTTCTGCAATTAGACGTGCCGAAGGACAAGCCCAAGCTATTTTAGAAGTTAAAAAGGCTGAAGCCGAAGGTATTAAACTTATTCGCGATGCTGAGGCCACTGGTTTAATCATGCTTAAAAAGGCAGGAGTAGATAATGCTGTTTTAACATTAAAATCATATGAAGCTGTCGCGAAAATGGCAGACGGTCAAGCAACAAAAATTATCGTGCCAAGCGACTTACAAAACGTTGCAACATTAGCGACAACAGTTGCTGAAATTATTAAAAAATAAACTATAATATTTTCAAATATTAGCTAGTCTTCGATTTCTATATCGATGACATCTTCATCATTTGTTTTTTCGGGGTTTGAAGGTTTATTTTTGTTTTTTACATGTTTTGCTTTTTTTATAACTTCTTCAAATAAAGAAGGTGAAAATGATTCATTAATAACCGCCACTTCTTTTGTATATAACGGTAGCGCCGTAACAGAGATTAGCGAGGTAAATACAAAGAAAACTGGCAAAAGCGCAAAGAAAACTAACGCTTCGTCAAACATTACCGCTAATACAATTAGCAATACTAAAACTAATAAAGCATTGGCGATTAGACCAATAAAACTTATTAATAAAATGATTTTGTGTTGTTTTTCAAATTCAATTGTCTTTACAAAAGCCTTTATTGTTAATGATATGAGTAATAAAAGCAGCGGCCAAATAGAAAAAATTAATAATATAATACCTGGAAAATCACTCATCCACGCAAACACAAGCCTTTCGATTTTTATAGTAATAAATAAGGAAGAAATAATATTAAAAATATGACCAATGTAAATAATAATTCGGTTATTATTTTTAATACCATAATGAACCAAATACATGCCGATTAGTAATGGCAAAAAATAAAACAAAATCCCATAGGAAAGAACGGGATCCGCCGATACAGATAATGCAAAAATTATATTATAAAGAAAAGCCAACGCTAAAAGACCAGCCGAAACAAAAGGATAAACAAGGTAATTTTTAAAAATTTTCATAATTAGTGCCTCTTATTCAATAATATCAATTTTTTATGAGCACATATAAGAATTTTATGCCTAAATCTAAAAAGTTATTGACATATGCCAAAAACTATTATTAAATAAACTTAGGTTAATGGCATTTGCTATTAACTCAAGGAGGATTTAATTATGCCAAGAGGAGACGGAACCGGACCAAG
>JAAYJX010000015.1 GCA_012522695.1 Erysipelotrichia bacterium | reverse complement strand
TTGCGCGTTTAGCTAAAAAGTTTATGCTTACTTTTATGAATCATCCAGAAAAGTCTGCGCTTGGTGTTGTCTTACTTTTAACAAAAGAAAACGCGCATGGAAACTATTCTCGCCCACGCGGTTTACTCGGTGTCAGTGGCTATCCCAAAATAACCAAGCCACCTCGCTATTTAACAAAAAGACGCACGGAGGTGCGTGACAATACTTTAAGTTTTTTCCAAAGTCTTAATAATTCTAAATAAACTTATTTAGGTTTTAAATTTAAATTTCTGAGCATCGAATTATAAAGTCGAAAAACACGATCAGCAGCCTGCTCAAGTGTATTATCTTCGTTAATAATTTCAAAATGCACATAACCAACACGTAGATGATGAAATTCATCACGGTCATTTTTAATACGACTCAAAGCTTGTTCAATATTATCACCGCGACGTAACATTCTTTCATAACGCGTTCCTTCATCACTAGAAATTAAAAAAGTAATTATATGTTTATCGTTTAAATTAAGAAAGGCTCTTAAACCATTAGGATCAACAATAACAATTTTATTTTGAGCAACTTGTGCTTTTGTACAACCATAAAATTGCCCGCTATATTCAGTTGTTTCAACAAAAGCGTTTTGCTTTTCTAAATGAAGAAATTCGTCTTTTGAAACAAAAAAATAATCGACTCCATTTACTTCTTTTTTTCGTTGTGGACGCGTCGTATGAGTAATAGCTTTAACCATTTTATATTTATTATATAAAATTTTGGCAATTTCCGTTTTGCCACTTGCTGAAGCGCCGACTAAAACAATCATAAACATATTATAAAAGAAGTTCGTAAAGGAATAAAGAGAATAATCTTTTTGTATTAACTATCAGCTTAATAAAAACA
Source organism: Erysipelotrichia bacterium (assembly GCA_012522695.1). Taxonomy (GTDB): domain Bacteria; phylum Bacillota_I; class Bacilli_A; order RFN20; family CAG-826; genus UBA1424. The sequence continues at coordinate 5,343 of JAAYJX010000015.1, read as the reverse complement.
CTTAACTCAGAAAATATTTTTATTTTTTATTATTTTTTGACTATTTTCAGAAAACGTTACTTAAACATATATAAAGGAGTGAAAAATATGAAGACAACTAATTATAAGGAAAACTTCAAAGCTTTATGCAAACACGCTGAAGAAATTGCTCACCTTTATTTCAAAGCGTTAAGTCACATTAAAGGTGATGTTAAAAGAGTCGATTTAATAATGGAAAATAATTCCAAAGCGGGACATTACCCAAAAGATGAAATGAATTATTTTTATCTTTTAAAAATTGAAAAAGCATTTCGTCAACTTGATGTCGATTCCCAAAAAATTATTAATAACGATTTCTTTTATAATAATTACAAATTTTGGTGGCTCGACCTTTATTCAACATCAACGTATTATCGTTTAAAAAGATCTGCCATCGCTCAATTCTTACAACATTTAAAATAAATGAAAAGGATTATTAAGTATTTAAGACTTATTTTTAGCATGCCTTTTTTATGGACTTGTCTAAGTTTGAACTTAGCACCAACAACGAATTGGAAAACGCTCATATTCCCGCCTAGTGATAACTTTGAAAGAATCATTTTAGAAGCTACATATGAAAAAACTATTAATGTTGAAATGCAAGAATATGAAATGGCAATTTCTTTAAAAAACAAAAATTATCCTAATGCCTTATTAATTTATTTTAGTAGTGAAGTATTATTTCGTGGTTTAAATACAATTACACGCCGCTTTTCTTTTTATCCTAATACTTTAAGCGAAGGAGAAAATCTCATTACATTATCAATGAGTTGTAGCACAAGTAATGATGTATTAGCTATTCCTACTTATTTAAAAACTCACGAAACTTTTAATCCTGCAACATTAGTTAATGGCGTTTATGAGTCACCGAAAAACGATATTAGTTTAATAAATGGTCTTTTAACATTAAAAGGTGACACAATTTATTTTTATAATTTTGATTTATTTGCTGAAGATGAATTCTATTCATATTTTAAATTAAACCGTTTTAAATTTATTTATGATGGGAATTTTATTTATCAAAATGTTTATTTACTTATTAAGGATGAATATTCATATTATCAACGTATTAGTAAATATTTAAATAGTGACTTTCGTCAAATACCTTTATTAATCAAAGTCGACAAAGAGGGGTTTTATTATTTTACTTTTAAAAATAAATTATATGTTGAGCCTGATACTTATTTAATGAGCCCGATTAAATTATTTGGCTTTCTTGAAACGAAAAATTTTTATTTCCCAAAAGAAAGATTTCATAATCAACAAAATCTTGAGATGTCGATTGTCATTGAAAATTGTGGGATTAACGACTTAACAATTAAATATGATTTTACATATTATTCGCATTTAAATTTTATTGGTAACTGTCAAGATTCAAAATATTGTATAAACGTTTCATCCCCACAAACGAATGTCGAAGAAAGTGATTTTGAAGAAATAATTTTATGTTAAACACTTGGATTAGTATTTTAATGTTTATGATTTCTTTAATGAGTTTTTCTTTCGCACATAAGTTAAGTACGATTAATAAGATTTTTTATTTATTACCTCGTTCAATTATGGAAAACGCTTTGCGTTTAGATGAAAGTGAAAATATTCCTTATTTTGAAAAGCATTATTTAGAAGTCGAAGTAAAAAAATATTTCACTACTAATTTAAAGCCTTTACTTACAACTTATGAGCTTAATTTTTGTTATTTTTTTCAAAATGAAAATGACGATGGCTTTTTAATGTATGAAGACGGAGTCAATATTAGTTTTCGCGCAAAACTTATTTTTGATTATAAATATACAAATAGTTTAACGTTTACAATTAAACAACATGAACAAGGCAACTAATCAGCGACTTTTAGAATATTTTGAATCGTCTTTTTTAAAACCCCTTTTAGAAGATGAACTTATTACGGATATTTCTTTTAATGGAAAAGAATTGTTTTATCAACATAATGAAGATGGACGCCTAAAAAGCCAAATTGAATTAAAACAAATTGATGTGCAAAACTTTTTAAGACATATTGCTAATTTAAGTGAGCAACAATTTTCGTATGCTGAGCCTATTCTAGATATAAGCATAGGTAAATATCGACTGAATGCAATTCATTATGCAATTGGGCGAGTTGATAACGAAAAAGCTTCAACCTTTTCTTTACGTATTGCCTCAAAGATTTCGCGCATTATCTTAGATGATAATTTTATGCCAACAGCACTTAATTATTTATTAGAAGTTCTTGTCATTAATTATCAATCAATTGTTATTGCAGGTAAAACAGGAACGGGTAAAACAGAACTACAAAAATATTTATTGCAAAAAATTTCTCCTTTTAGCCGTGTTATTATTATTGATAATGTTCAAGAGCTATCTTATTTTGAAATAAAAAATAATTTAGATCTTAATAGTTGGGAAGTAAATGAATTAATTAAAAGAGCATCTTTTCAAGAATTAATTCGTAACGCCTTAAGAAGTAATCCTGATTGGTTAATTGTTGCCGAAAGTAGGGGACAAGAAATGGATGATGTTTTAAGCGCGGCGATGACTGGCCATCCCCTTATCACAACCTTACACGCGAAGGATGTTTATTCAATTGCATCACGGATGACACGTATGGTTTTAATGAGTAATAAATTAAGTTCATATCAAGAAGTATTAGATGATATTTATGAACATTTTCGATATTTTATTTTTGTCAACAAAAAAAATGATAAAAATGGCAAAATAATTCGTTATATTGAAAAAGTTTTAGAATATGACGCCTTAACAAAAACGAACATTCTTTTATACGAAAAAAAACATCATCGAAACATCTTTAATAAACCAAGTACTTATACAATTAATTTAATTAAACAATCTTCTTATAAGAAAGAATTATTTGAGGTCTTTGATTTATGAGATATATACTTATATTTTTTGCCTTAGCCGTCTTAAGTGGAGGTATATCATATTTAGCTTCTGGAAGCCTTTTAACTTCTTTAGTCATTAGTGTATTGATGTTTTTATATGGTGTCATATTTTTAAAGAAAAAAATTGAGCTTAGTTTTAAAAAATATTTTAAAGCCGATCAATGTTTTTATTTTATTAATTCTTTTTTAATTTCATTAAGTATGCAAAACTCAATGCTTGATGCTTATCAAAGCGCCTTAATTAATGTCAAAGAACCATTAAAAACCGAAATTTTAAAAATTGAACATTTAACAGTTGAAGAAAAACTTCAGTTTCTGAATGAATATTTTGCTTTTGATTTGTATCAAATGTTTTTAAATATTTTGGATGTTTACGTTAATCAAGGCGGAGATATTTTATTAATGAGTGAGCTTTTGCTTAAAGAAACAAGCCGTCTTCAACAACATTTACTCACACATTCATCTTATCTTTTAACTAAGTCAATTGAACTTATTATTTTATGGGTAATTACTTTTGGGATTATTATTTTTATGCGTTTTGGTTTATCTTATTTTTACGCGCTTTTATTAAATAGTGAAATTACGATTTTGATGGTTGTTTCTATTTTTGCAATTTTTTCTTTTGCGCTTTTTTTAACGATTAGACGTTTTGCCGATTTATATTTTTTAGAAAGTAAAAGCGATGATCATTTTTAAAAAGAAGATTTTAAAAACTAATTTAAATTATAAAAAAGAAACCATTAAACAAAGTTTAATTATTTTAGGTATCTTATTAATTGCCACAGCTATAATTATTATTAACAAAGTTTATTTCTACTTTCTTTATTTACCATTTTTAATATTAATTTATTTATTATTTTTAAATCAAAAGTATGCAAAAATAATCGAAGAAACAAAATTTAAAAAGCAAAAAGAATTTATTCGGCTTTTTACCTATTTTGAAATTTTTATTTATAACGGCCTTAGTGTTTATACAAGTCTAAATCATTTATCATCTTTTACAACTTCGCTTTCAAAAAATGATTTAGATATTTTAATTGCCCAAATTGATGAAGATAAAACAATTAGACCATTTTTAGTTTTTGGGGAAAGTTTTTCCCTTTTAGCAATTGAACAAGCAATGGTGGCAATTTTTTTAATGATTGATCAAGGATCTAATTTAAGACGTTTAAGTCAATTTTCTTTACTATTTGAAAAAATAACACTCGAGCATTATTTAAAAGAAGCAAAGAAAAAAGAACAGAGCTTTGGAACACTAAGTATTTTTCCGCTTCTTAGTGCGGGCTTAATTACAATCATGATTACGTTTGGAATTATGATGTCAATTGGAGGGCTTTTAAGTGGGGGCTAAAATCGGTTTAATATTATCTTTTCTTTTTGTTATTGTGACTTTTTTATTTGCAAGTGATTTAATGAATTTACAAATTATTTATACGAACTTAGATGCGGTTGCGACGACAGCCGGACATTTAATTATTGAAAGCGGTGGAATAACACAAGAAATCGTTGAATTTGTTAATTTAAGGGCAAACGCAACAATTAATTGTCTTGAATTTTGTTCTCCGCGCTTTGGCGATACTTATATATATAACGTCACAACAACATACGAATCAATCTTTATGTCAAAAGACCCATTAACTATAAGTATTACTCGAAGTGTTGTCATTGGCTATTATCGTTAAAGAAAGGAAAAAAAGATGTCAGAAATCAAAGGACAATTATTAGGTATCTTACTCGTAATCGCAATTTTTGCTGCGATTAGCACAATTTTAATTGGTACGTTTAGAGATGCCGCAAACGATGTTAAAGATAAAATAAGTGAGGCAATTACAATTACGAGCGAATAGAAGTATTTGTTTATTTTCCAAATCTAGTATTTTTTACAAGAAAGGGCAACGCCCTTTTTTCATAATGCAATTTTGTCATTTATCTTTTGTTTTTTTGATATAATATTACAAAGAGGAAAAGTAGTATGGGAAAAGTTACTAATGCAATCTTAGAAAAATTCAAAGAAAAATTTAATGTTGACGAAGTTGACAAAGAAAAAGCATTAAAAGATTATGGTCTCGATTCATTAGATATGGTCGAATTAATTCTTGATTTAGAAGAAGAACATAATATTAAATTTAGTGATGAGGAAATGACGGGTCTACAAACAATTGGCGACTTATTAAATTCAATTTCTTCTAAAATCGACGATAAATAATTATTCATTGCAACAAATATTATCTTTTGATAAGATATTCTTTGCGTTATTATTAAAATAACGTGCCTACCTAGCTCAGTCGGTAGAGCAATCGGCTGTTAACCGATCGGTCATAGGTTCGAGTCCTATGGTAGGCGCCACAATTGGCCCGTTGGTCAAGAGGTTAAGACATCGCCCTTTCACGGCGGTAACACGGGTTCGATTCCCGTACGGGTCACCAAC
>JAAYJX010000126.1 GCA_012522695.1 Erysipelotrichia bacterium | reverse complement strand
GCACCTCGAAAAACACCCCGGAACGGACATCAAAATCGAGCAGCCCCCGGCCGACGAGCAGTTCAGCCTCCTCCGGAGCGAGATCTGCCACTGGGAGATGCTGCGCGGCATGCCCGAAACCGAAAAAACCTACCTCGGGCAGATCCTGCAAATGCTCAACGCCCTCCCCCTGCTGCGCATCCTCCGCCCCGAAACCTGCACCATCAACAGCCTGCAGCTAAGCCTGGCAGAATATCTGCACGCCCAAAAACAAAAAGCCAAATAAAACCGTTAATCAGGCAAGAATACTTGTTTTCATTCACCTTATTCTCTAAATTTGCAGAGAACATTATCCATTAGCCCCGAATTTGCGATGAACACCCCTCCCAATATAAAGAAGACCTGGATCAAGCCTTTCGTGAAAGTAGTTTCGGTGAAGAAGGATACGTATGGGACTACAAAAAATCTTCAGACTGCTGAAAAACCAGCCACACAGCCATGGGGCGAATGGGATTAATTTAAGGCGCCTTAATATAAATAATCATGCTTTATGGCGCAATATCTTTTCCTAACTGTATAGAAAGTCCCAAAAATCTATTTCTACTTTTAAAAGGAAATTTAAACTGGAATGGAGGAGTTGGATATTCTTTCCAGTCTGGCAATTTTTTTTATGGTTTTTTTTTAAATCCCAAACTTCCTATAACACCCGATGATATTTATTTTGTTAGCCCAAACGACGATTTTATTATTTTGATTTCAGGCAAAATATACAATTTAGATGCTTTAAGAAAAGAACTTGGTTTAAGAGAAGAAAAGCAACCTGAATTCGTTTGGAAAGCATATAATTTTTGGGGCACAGACTTTGTGGCTAATTTAAATGGAGATTTTGTTATTTGTATTTTTAATAAAAAATCCAATGAACTTTTAATTTTTCGGGATCATTTAGGAATCAAACCCTTAGGATATACAATTTATAGTGGCCAATTTGTTTTTTCTTCTGACATTACAAGCATTTGTAAAGCATTCTACAATAAGGGAAACTTAAATTTTGATTATTTACTAGCTGGGTGGAAATATGTAAATCACCTTGTATCACCTTGTCTTCAAGCCAAAAAACTACCACCTGGCCATTATTTAAAACTTTCAGAAGGAAAACTTAGTGTAAAAAAATATTGGTTCCCGGAAAAAATAAAAATCAATAAAAAGATAAAATATGATGAAGCTATAAATACCCTTTCACAATTAGTCGATGATGCAATTAAAATTCGTTCATCGCCATATTATTATTCAGGAGCTCATTTAAGTGGAGGCCTTGATTCTAGTCTAATTGCTGTGAAGGCACGAGCCCATTATCAAAACCAACAAACCTTCCCGGGGTTTTCTTATGCACCTGAAAATCTTGAGGATAAGGAAATAAATTTTGATGAAAGACAGTATGTAAAAGAAGTTGGTAATTTATTTTCCATTAAACCAATTTTTTCTGAACTAAATGAAAAAGAATACTTAGAAATAATAAATGATTATTACCTCAATTTTGGAAGTATTTGGGAAGAGAAAGTAAGGGAGAATGCAAAAAAAGAAAATGTTAACCTTATCTTCAGCGGGTGGGGTGGAGATGAATTTTTAAGTAAATCCTGGGCAGGAGTTGATTCGGATTTATTGTGGGGTTTAAAATGGAAGTTGTTTATTAAAAGAAATTCATTTCTTGATATAAAAAACTTTATTAAAACACTAGTATTCAGGGTTATGCTTCCCGCTTTAGGTATTATCAATCCTAGAGCATTAAAAGAAATAAAAAAAATGAATCGTTATTTTAATAAAGAATATCAAAAAAGTGAAAGAAAAGAATTATCAAATTATTTTCAATATTATTCTCGACGTGATAGGCATATTAAAGCGCTGAAAACCTATCATTTATCAGAAAGGTGTGAAAAATGGGATATAAGGGGTTTTAAATTAGGAATTGAATATCGTTATCCTTTTCTAGACAAGAGAATAATTGAATTTATTTTACAAATTCCTTCTGAATATTTCATTCATGGAAAACAAAATCGTTATTTAATCAGGGAAATATCAAAAGGAATTCTACCTGAAAGTGTTCGTTTGAATAACTCAAAACTTGACAATGCTTTTATTAGTTCGTCAAATAAAATGTTAGAAAAAGTATCGGAAAAATTAATTTCAGAAATAGCGGAATGGAAGAAGAACCGCGATCTTGCTTCAATCATAAACTTTCATTTATTGGAAAAAGATTTGAAAAAAGAAAAAGAAGATCTTGAAAAAAACAAATATGAATACTTACCCCGCCAAATTGTCTTTATCAAAATGCTCCACGAATTCACCAAAACCTACCGCTCTCTTCCTCAGGATTCAGAATAAGCCCTTTATCTAATGATCTCAAAATCTGATTTATCGTTTTCATTATAACGATAAACCAGCTCCGCTTTCTGTCCTTCTC
>JAAYJX010000125.1 GCA_012522695.1 Erysipelotrichia bacterium | reverse complement strand
GAGCATTCGCTACTTGAATTGCGTTTATGACTGCTTGTTTATTAACTGCGGGCAAAGTACCAGGAAATCCTAAATCATTAACGCTAACTAAAGTATTTGGTTCTGCGCCAAATTCAACAGGCGCGCTCGAAAACATTTTCGAACGTGTTTTCATTTCGACATGTATTTCTAAACCGATGACGACTTTATATTTCATTTTTGTTTCGTCCTAACTGATAAGTTATAATAACCACTTATATCTTCAAGTAACTTTGCAACTTGAATTAATTTTGCTTCATTAAATTGTTTTGAAAGTAAATAACCTCCAAACGGTAAATTACCTTTAAAACCAATTGGAACAGTTATTGAAGGAAAACCTCCAAAGTTCGCAATCATCATATAGTTTTCTGCTAGGGATGGTTTTTCTTTTAAAGCGCTTGAAACATCTTTAATAAGCGGGGCAGTCGTTGGAGTTGCAGGTAAAAAGATAATATCGTATTCATTAAAGATTTTATTTATTTCATTAACGACCAATCTTCTTACTTTTTGAGCAAGAACGTAAGTATTTTCTTTGTTTTCTTTACTTAAGAAATATTCACCAAAAAGAAGTTTACGTTTTGTAAAGTTAGAAAAACCTTCATTACGAGCATTAAACATAATTTCTTCATATGTTTCACCTTTAAAGCTTGGTCCATATTTAATACCATCTAATCGAGCATTATTACTCGTTGCCTCTGCACTAGTTAAAATGAAGTATGCTGGATATAAACTATTTAATAAGCTCATATCTAAAGAAACATAATCAACCTTAAGACCTTTATTTTTAAAACTTGCAATTGTTTTTTGGAAAATTGTATTAATGTCTTTATCAATAACATCATTAGCAATTTCTTTAATAATTGCGACTTTTGTTTTTTTTATTTCAAAGTCATCAATTAGACGTAAATAATCTTCTTTTTCTTTTTTAATATTAGTTGCGTCTAATTCATCTTTTTGAGCAAGTAAATTTAATAATAAACCTGCATCATAAACACTTCTTGTAAAAAAGCCAAGTGTATCAAGAGTGGTATTAAAAGAAAATAAGCCAAAACGCGATAATAAGCCCCAAGAGGGCTTTAAACCAACTAAACCAGCATAACTAGCCGGCTTACATATTGAGTCGCCTGTATCGCTTCCTAAACCAAAAGGCGTAATCGCGTTTGCAACCGCACTAGCAGAGCCACTAGAAGAACCTCCGATAATATGTGTTTTAGTAAGGTCATAAGGATTATAAGTTGGTCCACGGTATGAGTTAATCCCGTATCCTCCGATACCTAATTCATCTAGAGATGTTTTGGCAATTGGAATAGCTTTTGCTTTTTTTAAGATTGAAACAACTGTTGCATCAAAAAGTGGAACGTAGTTTTCTAACATTTTCGCGCCGCCAGTTGTAATAACGCCTTTGGTTGAAATGTTATCTTTAATTACAAAGGGAATGCCCCAAAACATATTATCAATTTCTGGTTCAATTAGTTTTTTTGCTAAGTCTAACGCTTCTTCTTCCATAACTGTAATAAAAGCATTTGTTTGATCAGCTTTAATCCTTAAAAGTGCTTCTTTAACTAACATTAAAGGCGTTACTGTCTTTTTGACTAGTTCGTTATGTAGTTCTTTAATTGTTAAATTTAAAAAGGGCATAATATTTATAAAACCTTTGGTATTTTAATTTGTCCTGCTTCTTTATTAGATGCATTTTTTAATACTTCTTCTTGGCTTAAGGGCTTAGTAGGGACGTCTTCTCGCATAGAAGAAGTTTCTATTTCAAGAGGAAAAACAAGAGGCTCTATTTCTTTATCTTTTGCTAAATTATTAAGTGTTTCTAAATGTTTTTGTAAAATTTCAAATTCACTTTTAAACAAATTGATTTGTTCTATTGGTAAAGAAAAAGAAAGTTTTTTTAAGAGTTTAATAATTTGTTCTTCATTCATCTTTATTTAGTCTCTAAACAATAAAATATCTTATCACTTTTTTTCTTCCTTTTGAAGAAGACTAACAAACTCTTCTTCATTAAGTGTTTGGATATTTAATGTCTTTGCCTTATCTAATTTAGAACCTGCTTCAAGTCCACAAATAACAAGATCTGTCTTTTTTGAAACGCTTCCCACTACTTTTGCCCCTTTACTTTCTAAAAGGATTGTTGCTTCTTTACGACCGTATTTTTCTAATGTGCCTGTTAGGACAATTGTCTTATTAAAAAAGTAAGAAGATAAATCAATATTATCGCTTCCTAAATAAGAAAAATTAAGACCATATGATTTTAATTCGCTAATCAAAGATAGTTGTTTCTCATTGTGAAAAAAATCATACAAAGAATTAGCAACAACTGGACCAATATCATCAATAAGTAATAAATCTTCTATTTCAAGATTAAAGAAGTTTTCAAGACGAGAAAAACGTCTCGCTAATGTGCGAGCAGTTTTTGCTCCAACTTCTTTAATACCTAAACCAAATAATAATTTTTCTAATGAGTTACTTTTTGATTTTTCAATCGCGTTAAGTAAGTTATCGATTGATTTATGCGACCATCCTTCAATTTCAATAATCTCTTCTTTGTGTTTACTTAATGTATAAATATCGCTTACTGAATTAATAAACTTTTCATTAAAAAATTGCTCAACGACTTTTTCGCCCATACCTTCAATATCCATCGCATCTCTTGAAGCAAAGTGAATAATGCTTTCAATCATTTTTGCTGGACACATTTCATTAGGGCAAAAATGCATTGCTTCAACTTTTATTAATTCTGTATTACAAACCGGACAATGGCTTATCATTTCAAAGTCTTTAATATCATCTTTTCTTTTTTCTTTAATCGGACGAACAACTTCAGGAATAATATCCCCTGCTTTTCGAATTACAACTTCATCATTTATTTTTAAATCTTTTTCTTTTATAAAGTCTTCATTGTGAAGTGTTGCTCTTTGCACAACTGAGCCCGCAACTCGAACTGGTTCTAAAACAGCGTTAGGTGTTATTTTACCTGTTCGCCCAACACTAAAAATAATATCTTTTAATTTTGTTACTACTTCCAACGGAGGAAATTTATAGGCAATTGCCCAGCGAGGAGTTTTTGCTGTGTATCCTAAGTCGTCATATAAAGTTAAGTCATCAACTTTAATAACGACTCCATCAATTTCAAAATTTAAGTCATGACGATCTTTTTCAAAAGTTTGCACAAACGAAATAGCTTCTTCAATAGTGTTTGCAACTTTCCATTTGTTATTTATTTTAAAACCTAGTGAACTTAGATAGTTAAGAGCTTCACTGTGTTTAGAAAGTCCTAACTCACTTGCGTTTACTAAATAATACCAATAGGCATCAAGTTTACGACTTGCAGCAATCTTTGAATCTAGTTGACGAATTGAACCTGCAGCAGCATTTCTAGCATTAGCAAAAAGGGGCTCGTTTCTTTTTTCTTTTTCTTGATTTAATAGTAAAAAGGTGTCTTTTGCCATGAAAACTTCACCTCTAACTTCAATATGTCGGTTTTCTTTAATTGTTAACGGTAAAGATTTAACTGTGATTAAATTGTGAGTTACGTTTTCGCCAGTTGTGCCATCGCCTCGAGTTAATGCATATTTTAATTTACCTTCTTCGTAATGAAGTGCGATAGCTAAACCATCTATTTTCATTTCACAAACATAACTAACTTCATTAATTTTTAATAAGTCTTTAACTCGTTTATCAAAGTCCCTTAAATCTTTTTCATTAAAAGCATTAGCTAGAGAAAGCATATTAGTTAAGTGTTTAACTTTTTCAAATTCATCTAAAACTTTACCCCCAACTCTTTGACTTGGAGAATGTTCAGATTTTAAATGAGGATATTTTTCTTCAAGTAAAATTAATTCATTCATTAGACGATCATAAGTTGCATCATCAACACTTGGATTATCTAAAACATAATACTCATGATTATATTTTTCTAATAAAGTAATTAATTCTAGAATTCTT
>JAAYJX010000124.1 GCA_012522695.1 Erysipelotrichia bacterium | reverse complement strand
GGAAAAGAAGGAAACCGATAATCGTAATAAAGGCGATTACAATTCCATAAAAAAGAATTAAGGCAAAACCACCTCTAGCAAAAAGAGATTCATCTTTAGCACGTGGCTTTTCTTCCATAATATGCGGGTCTTTTTCATCCGCGCCTAAAGCAATCGCAGGTAAACCATCTGTTACTAAATTCACCCATAAGATATGACGAGCAATAAGAGGTAAGGGTAGACGTAAAATAATGGCGACAAACATTGAGATAACTTCACCAATATTACTACTTAATAAAAAATAAATTGTCTTTTTAACGTTTGCATAAATGGAGCGACCTTCTTCGACCGCTTTTTCAATTGAAGCGAAGTTATCATCACTTAAAACCATATCACTAGCTTCTTTAGCAACGTCTGTGCCGGTAATGCCCATGGCGATGCCTATATCCGCACTCATCAAAGATGGCGCATCATTTACTCCATCTCCCGTCATTGCAACAATTTCACCATTAGCTTTAAAGGCTTTAACAATATCGACTTTGTTTTCAGGAGATACACGAGCAAAAACACGTGCTGTTTTAACGACTTCTTGTAACCTTAAAAAATCCATAACGGCTAATTCTTCACCAGTTACGACTTCACTAACGTCACTAGCTATATTTAATTCCTTTGCAATGGCAAAAGCCGTATGTTTATGATCACCTGTAATCATAATCGTTTTAATACCTGCCATCTTAAATTTTTCAACTGCTGGTTTAGCTTCAAATCGTGCTGGATCTTTCATTCCGACTAAACCAACAAAAACAAGATTTTCTTCACTTAATTGATTACTACTTTTATACGCAAGAGCTAAAACACGTAAAGCTTGTAAAGTCATTTTCATATTTGCTTCATTAATACGTTTAATATCTTCTTTTGTAATTTTACGTGTTTGATTATTAATTAAAATGTGCGTTGTCTTTTTTAAAAGATGATCAAGTGCACCTTTTGTAAAAACGATTAACTCGTCATTAATTAGATGTTGTGTTGACATCATTTTACGTTTGGAATCAAATGGTAATTCATTTTGACGAGGATAAGTTTTTTCAAGTTCACTTTTACTTAAGCCATAAAGTTTAGCATAATCAAGTAAAGCAATTTCAGTTGGATCACCATAAACACCTTCATCAATTGAAGCATTTGTACAAAGTGCTAAGCCTTTAGTTAAAAAATTAAGTGATTTATTTTTAAAGTCAATCTCATCAAAAAACTGCTCATCAACGTAACTACTAACTACGCTCATTTTATTTTCTGTTAGTGTCCCGGTTTTATCACTACACACGACACTAACCGCGCCTAGTGTTTCAACACTAGGAAGGCGCTTAACAATCGTATTTACTTTAACCATCCGCTGGACACCAAGTGCTAAAACGATTGTTACAACAGCCGGTAAACCTTCAGGAACAGCAGCAACCGCTAAAGAAATACCCGTCATAAACATTTCAAGTAAATTTCTTTTTTGAAATAAAGAAATAACAAAAATCGCTGCAATAATAACAATTGCAATAATACCTAAAAGCTTTGAAAACTCCGCTAAACGCTTTTGTAAAGGTGTTAATTGTTCATTTTCACTAACAATCATCTTAGC